>URYV01000092.1 GCA_900552285.1 uncultured Oscillospiraceae bacterium | reverse complement strand
CTGATTTCATTGACATACACGTCGGCAACTTCGGAAATGTGAACCATTCCGGATTTTCCCTCGGGAAGCGACACAAATGCTCCGAATTTTGTAATTCCCGTGACAGTTCCCTCATACACTGTCCCAATCTCAAGCGCCATAAATTTAACTTTTTCCTCCTGAATTAAAATACAATGCAAAAAACCGAAAATCAGTTTCCTGCAATATCAACATACTCCTTTTCTCCGGATTTTATATAACCTCTTTCCCGGAGAGCTTCTTCGATCATTCCGTCGGCGGAACCGTTTTCGACCTTCTGCTTAAGTGCTTCCACACGTTGGCTCAATGCGGCCTCTTCGGATTTTGCCGAATCAAGCGTCGCTTTGTCGCGGCTGTATTTAACTTGGGTTACAACGATATTGACGACACTTATTATTACAAAAAGCAGAAGCACCGCCTTGATAAGAATTTTATTTTTTGCCGTCATCGGTTTTTCCTCCGAAACGCAGATATTGTTATTTGAATTATACTACACCTTTACTTCTTTTTTCAAGGCTTTTTTTACTTTTTTATCTTTCTTTTTAAGATTTATTTTTTGCTTTGCCGACCATGCTCTTCCCTTTTTTATAAGAACGCTTATTTTTTCTGCCGCAAACCTATAAATCCTCGTAAATAAACCGATTATCAACGAAAAAAACTTTTTTATATATTTTCCTGCGGTCATGCGGCAAATGACGCTGCCCGCAAAGCAGCCGACAAGGCAATATATTCTGATTTTTCCGTCCTCGCTGATAATCGAAAAACAAAAGAAAACAAAAGCGCATATTACGAAGAAAAATACATCCTCTAAAAAAACCGCGAAATTTTTGTGTCGTATTTCCGAGCGAAATGCGCGGAATATTTCATATATTGCGCAAAGGAAAAAACCCAAAATCACCGCATAAAACAGCCATTTACATTGGTCGAGACTTTTTTCGACGGGAAATTCCGTCAGGCTCATTTAAGAAACCTCGCGAAAAATCCGCTTTGGACCTTTTTGTCATCGGTATACATGACGCCGTTTATTGTTCCCGATATTTCAAGCTCTCCCGTTTCCACCGAAAGACAGTCGACGCGAAGATTTTCTCCCCTTACGGTGAGCTCACCGAGGTCTGTCAGCGCAATGACGGTGTTGTCGTCAAAGCTTGCAACGTCCTTTACCCCGCTGACGGACATTTTCTTTCTGCTTTCTACAATCAGATTGTTGGGTCTTTTGACCGATTGCATTTCTTGGCTCATTTTAATACCTCCAGTCATAAAAAGATATGACAAAAGGTTTTTTTCTATTCTGATTTTTCATAGTTTGAAATTATTTTTTTACCGACCTCATAAACGTTTCCGCAACCGACGGTTACAATACATTCTCCCTCTTTGCAAATATTTCGACAACAACTTGCGGCCGTGTCGAAATCATCGGCATAAAAGGCATTTTCAAGCCTTTTTACAAGCTGTTTTGAGTTAACGCCGTAGATGTTATCCTCCCGTCCGCCCATTATGGGACAAACAATTACGCAATCGGCCTTTTTTAAAACCTTTATAAAATCGTTGAACAGAATAGCCGTTCGGGAAAAGGTAAAGGGCTGGAAAACAAGTGTGAGATGTTTATATCCCTTTGATTTTGCGGTGTCAATAACCGTTTGTATCTCCGAGGGATGGTGACCGTAGTCGTCATAAAGCGTGAATTTTTCACATTCGTATATTTTTTCAAATCTTCTTTTTACACCCGAGAAATCCCCGATTGCCGATTTGACATTTTTGAAATCCAAATTATATTCAAGACATACCGAAATTGCCGCAAGGGCATTTAAAGCATTATGTTTTCCCGATATTTTAAGCTTCACCCTGCTTAAAAATTTGTCTTTTTCATAAAGGTCAAAGTAGCAAGAACCCTCGCTCTCGGTTATTTTAACGGCACGGTATTTGTCCTTTGCTTTAGTGCCGAAGAAAAGGGTGTTTTTAGAGCTTTTTAAGCCGAAATCGGAACAAACGATTGCCTTTTTCGACCGTGCGGCGAATTTTTCGAAAGCACCCTTAAGCTTTTTTTCGGTCTTGTATACCTCAAGATGATCGTTGTCTATGTTAAGAACAACTCCGACGGTCGGGCGGAGAAGAAGAAAATTTTTTGCATACTCGCAGGCTTCGATGACAAGAAAATCCTTTCCGTCAAAAATTCCGCCGCCGTTTCCGTCAAAGTCGCCGCCGATAAGCGACGAGGGACGGTATCCGGAGGACTTTAAAATGTGATATATCATTGAAGAAACGGTTGTTTTACCGTGGGTTCCGGAAACGGCAATGACATTTTTAAACTCCTTTGAAATGAGCTGACAAGCCTTTGCGCGAGAAAGCGTTTTTATTCTCGATTTTCTTGCCGCTTTTATTTCGGCGTTGTCCTTTTTCACGGCGGACGTGTATATTACAAGCTTTGCTCCTTTTATGTTTTCCGACGAATGTTGCCCGAAAATCTTGAATCCGTCTTTTTCAAGCTTTTTCACGTTCTGACCGCAAAGAATATCCGAGCCGAAAACACTATATCCCGCGCTTTTAAGAAAATATGCGAGAGCGGTCATTCCGGCACCGCCGATACCCACCAAAAATATTTTGTCTCCCCTTTTTAATGACAGCATGGCTTCACCCTCATATGTTTTTGATACATACTATGAAAAAAATCTGTTTTGTTACGTAAAAAAGAAGTGACAAACCCGCAAAAAAGCGGTATAATGATTTAAATAAAGCAAATGTTGATTTTTGGAGTGTAAAAATGAGTTTTAAAGCCGGAAATTTTGATGTCGCGGTTATCGGAGCAGGCCACGCCGGTATCGAAGCCGCACTTGCCGCCTCCCATCTCGGGTGCAACACCGCGGTTTTTACCATTTCTCTCGATTGGGTGGGAAATATGCCATGCAACCCTTCCATCGGAGGTACCGCAAAGGGACACCTTGTCAGAGAAATCGACGCACTCGGCGGGGAAATGGGCCGTGCGGCCGATAAAAATCTGATTCAAAGCAGAATGCTTAACCGCGGAAAGGGTCCCGCCGTTCATTCCTTACGCGGGCAGATCGACCGACGTGAATACAGCGGTTATATGAAACACCGTCTTGAGCTTGAGGAAAATCTGACGGTTAAACAGGCCGAGATTCTTTCGGTCGAAAAAAACGGAGATTTTTGGAATATCGAAACCAAGCTCCATGCCGTATACACCTGCAAAACGGTGGTGTTTGCCACGGGAACATTTCTCGGAGGAAAGGTTTTTGTGGGCGACGTGGATTATGAAAGCGGACCCGACGGAATGTTTCCCGCAACAAGCCTTTCGCTCTGTCTTAAGGCTCTCGGCGTTCCTCTGCGCCGTTTTAAAACCGGCACCCCCGCAAGGGTTCACCGCCGTTCGATTGATTTTTCAAAGCTTGAGCGCCAGGACGGGGATGAAAATATAGTTCCCTTTTCCTTTGACACGGATAAAGATTCTCTGAGCAACAAGGCCGCCTGCTATATTGCTTATACGAACGACAGGACAAAGGAAGTTATTCTGAAAAATCTTCACCGTTCGGCCATGTACGGGCACAAAATCGAAGGCGTGGGACCGCGCTATTGCCCGAGCATTGAGGACAAAATCGTTCGCTTTCCCGACAAATTACGGCATCAGACCTTTGTCGAGCCCTGCGGACTTAATACCGAGGAAATGTATCTTCAGGGACTTTCCACTTCCCTTCCCGAAGATGTTCAGGTTGAGATGTACCGCACCATAGAGGGGCTTGAAAACGTTGTTATAATGCGTCCCGCATATGCCATTGAGTATGATTGCATCGATCCGCTTTATCTTAAACCCACCCTTGAAATCAAGGGCTTTGACGGGCTGTACGGTGCGGGTCAGTTTAACGGCTCGTCCGGATATGAGGAGGCCGCCGCACAGGGGCTGATTGCCGGAATAAATGCCGCAAAAAAGGTTCAGGGCAAGGAACCCTTTATAATAAGGCGCTCTGAAAGCTATATCGGAACACTTATCGACGATTTGGTGACAAAGGGCTGCTCCGACCCATACCGTATGATGACGTCGCGTTCGGAATACCGTCTTGTTCTAAGGCAGGACAACGCCGAGGAACGGCTCATGCCGAGAGGATATGAAATCGGTATGGTATCAAAGGAAAGATATGAGAGATTTTTGGCCGAAAAGGATATGAAGGAACGGGAAATTGCCCGTGCAAAAAAGACAAGCGTCGCTCCGTCGCAGAAGCTTAATGAAATTTTGGAAAGCTGCGGTTCCCCCGTTCTTAGTACCGGTGCAAAGCTTGCCGACCTTATACGACGTCCCGAGCTTTGCTACAAAATTCTTTCGCCGATCGACACCTCCCGCCCAAATTATCCCGAGAAAATATTTGAGCAGGCCGAAATTGAAATTAAGTATGAGGGATATATCAAACGGCAGCAGGCTCAAATTGACGAGCAAAAACGCCTTGAGGTTAGAAAGCTTCCCGAAAACTTTGATTATAATGCCGTTAAAGGTTTGAGACTTGAGGCGGTGGAAAAGCTTAATAAAATTTCACCGGTAAGCATCGGTCAGGCCGCACGCATTTCCGGTGTGACGCCTGCCGACATTTCGGTTCTTCTCATTTGGCTTGAAAAAAACAAATGAACATAAAAACATCCGTCAAAGTCTGACGGATGTTTTTTTATCACATGGAGTGTATTTTGTTTTGAAAATCGGCGTCGGAATCGACTCCGTAACGGCGGTTTCTTCTTCTCTCGAAGAATTTTTCGGCAACCGCCCCGAACTGGGCGTAGGAAAGAACGTCCTCTTCCTGTTCGGTAAAGGGTTTTGCCTCTTCCCTGAGCTTTTCAAGCTCGGGCTTTAACAGGTCGGCGGGACGGCAGGTTATGGGCTGCTCGTCGCCGATTATTTTTTTGCGGAATTCGGGGTCGATTTCCACGGGAGTTTTACCGTATTCGCCCCTTACGATGCCTTTAAATTCCTTGGTGACCGTCTTATACCGCTCGCCGAGAATGACGTTGAAAACCGCTTGGGTTCCGACGATTTGCGACGTCGGAGTGACAAGAGGCGGAAATCCGCAGTCGGCGCGAACCTTCGGAACCTCGGCAAGAACCTCCGAAAGCTTGTCCTCCTTGCCCGCACTTTTGAGCTGGGAAACAAGATTTGAAAGCATACCGCCGGGCACCTGATATATGAGCGCCTTTGCGTCGGAAGAAAGAAGTTTGGGATTGAGAAGTCCTGATTTGAGATATTTCTCGCGGAGAGTTGTGACATATTTTGCAATCTCGTCAAGAGCGACAAGATCAAGACCTGTGTCGTATTCGGTGCCTTTAAGAGCCGCAACCATAGACTCGGTGGCGGGATGTGAGGTTCCGAGGGCAAGGGGCGACATGGCGGTGTCGATAACATCCGCGCCCGCCTCGATTCCCTTGAGCATTACCATGGATGCAAGACCCGAGGTGTAGTGGGAGTGGAGCTGAACGGGAATTTTAACCGTTTGTTTAATGGCTTTGACAAGGTCAAAAGTGAAATACGGAGTAAGGAGTCCCGCCATATCCTTTATGCAAATGGAATCGGCTCCCGCCTCTTCAATCTGTTTGGCATAATTTTTATAATATTCAAGGTCAAACACGGGGCCTGTTGTGTAGGATATGGCGACCTGAGCGTGAGCCTTTTCTTTTTTTGCGGCGTTAATGGCGGTTTGAAGATTTCTGATGTCGTTAAGGGCATCGAAAATACGGATAATGTCGATACCGTTTGCCACCGATTTTTGCACAAAATATTCCACGACATCATCGGCATAGTGACGGTAGCCGAGCATATTCTGCCCGCGGAAAAGCATTTGCAGCTTGGTGTTTTTGCATTTATCCCTTATTATTCGAAGTCTTTCCCACGGGTCCTCGTCGAGAAAGCGCAGGCAAGCGTCAAAGGTTGCGCCGCCCCAGCATTCGAGAGAGTGAAAACCGATTTTATCGAGCAAAGGAAGGATGGGAAGCATTTCCTCGGTGGTCATTCGCGTTGCGATAAGCGATTGGTGAGCGTCGCGAAGCACCGTTTCGGTTATACCGATTTTAGGCATAAAAACTCCTCCTTAACCGATTGTGACGACGGGCGCGCCGGTTTCCACAACGTCATCCTTGGAAACGTTGACCGAAATGACGGTGCAGTCTCTGGGAGCCTTGATTTCATTTTCCATTTTCATGGCTTCGAAAACCACCATAACATCGCCGGTTTTAAGCTTGTCTCCCGCCTTGACCCTAACGCTTAAAATGGTTCCGGGCATTGGGCAGGAAATTGTCTCCCCGTCCGCAGGAACAGCGGGAGCCGCAGCAGGAACGGCGGCAACGGGCGCAGCGGCCG
>URYV01000091.1 GCA_900552285.1 uncultured Oscillospiraceae bacterium | reverse complement strand
AAGGATGACGACGACATTGTGGTCTGCCCCGTGTGCGGAGCTCCCCACCACCGCTCCTGTTACAATCAAACCGGCCGCTGCGCTTACGAGCAGTTTCACGGCACCGAAAGCCAGTGGCGAGATCCCCGAAACGCCGAACCCCCGAAACAGCCGGACGAGCCGGAGCAGGGCTTCCCTCCCTTTTCGGCAGGCGGGCAAAATCCCTACGGCGCCCCCTACGGCCAAAACCCCTATAATCAGAATCCGTACAATCAAAATCCCTATGGGCAGAACCCCTACGGAAATTATCGAAACGGCGGAGTGAACCTCGGAAGAATTTGCCCGAGGTGCGGAAACGTCGTCACCCCGGTCAACAACACCTGTCCCGAATGCGGATATGTGTTTCCTCCCGTCTACGGTTCGCCTTACGGCGGAGGCGCCCAAAAATTCGACCCCTTCGGTCAGGGCACCTTTAACGGCTACAACCGCTTTGACCCCTACGGCGGCGTCGACCCCAAGGCCGACATCGACGGCGAAAGCGCCGAGACCCTCGCCGCGGCCGTTGCGGTAAACACCCAAAGATATATTCCCCGCTTTGCCTCCCTCAAAAAATCCGGCAAGGGAACGGCAAGCTGGAACTGGGCGGCCTTTTTCCTCGGACCCTATTGGTTCTTCTACCGCAAATGCTTCGGCGCGGGAACCATTGCCGCCACCATAGGCCTTATATGCAATCTCATGGTTTCCCTTTTAAACGACACCATAGTAAAAATTTCCTCCTCGGCGAGGACATTTTCCTACTATGAAATCGGCGAAAAGCTGGCAGCCGCCGCCCCGAGAAAGTTTTTGATTCTCGCGATGGTCGGCATGGCCGTGCTCTTTATTTCCCGCGTTTTCTTCGGGCTTTTCGGAGACTATATCTACAAACGGAAATGCCTTTCGGCGGTAAAGGACGCAAGATCTGCCGACGCGGAGAATTTTCCACTCGTAATCCGCAAAAAGGGCGGTGTTAATATTTTTGCTCCGGTGGCGCTGATGTGCGGCCTGCAATTTTTAACCGACCTTCTTGCAACGCTTATATAGAGGAGTTTTGAAAATGGTAAAAAAAGCTGTTATACCCGCGGCGGGGCTCGGAACCCGCGTTCTTCCCGCCTCCAAGGCCTGCCCCAAGGAAATGCTTAACATTGTTGACAAGCCCGCCATTCAGTATATTGTGGAAGAGGCTGTCAGAGCGGGAATCACCGACATTCTCATAATCACCAACCGCGGCAAGGGCATAATCGAGGATCACTTCGACCACGCCGTCGAACTTGAGGCAGCCCTCAAAGCCAAGGGCGGCCGCGAGGAGATGTTAAAGGAACTCGGCGACATCGCCTCCATGGCAAACATCTTCTTCCTCCGCCAAAAGGTCACAAAAGGTCTCGGTCACGCCGTGCTTCAGGCCCGTTCCTTTATCGGTAACGACCCCTTTGCCGTGCTCTACGGCGACGACGTCATTATCGGCGAGGACCCCGCCATTGCTCAGCTCTGCCGCGCATATGACAAATACGGCAAGGGCGTCGTGGGAGTCAACAAGGTTTCTCCCGAGGCCATCGGAAAATACAGTTCTCTTAAGGTCGACCCCATCGAGGACAGAATTTTCAAGGTGACCGACATGGTTGAAAAGCCAACACCTGACAAGGTTCTTTCTCTTTATTCCATTCTCGGCCGCTGCGTTCTCGAGCCGGAAATTTTCGACGTTCTCGAGCGCACACCCCTCGGCGCGGGCGGAGAGCTTCAGCTAACCGACGCCATGAAAACCACCGCAAGGGAGAAATCCATGATTGCCGTGGAATTCACCGGCAAGCGCTATGACATGGGCAACAAGCTCGGCATAATGCAGGCCGGCTGCGAGGTCGCCTTAAATCATCCCGAAATCGGCGAAGATTTCAAGGCCTATCTCAAGGAGCTTGTAAAAACCTTTTAATTTTTTCGGCGAAAGTTTTTGACTTTCGCCTTTTTTGTTGCACAATGTTTGATTTTGTGGTAAAATGTTGTGGCAACAATATCGGGGGCTTTCCCGTCAAAAAAGGAGCAAAAAGCTATGACATCTCTTGAAAAATACAAGGCCGCCCTTTCAAGGGGCGAGGAAATCATAAATATGGGGCTGTGCGGATTTGACGAACAGTCGGCCAAAAACTTCACAAACGCCTACAACCGCGCCATGTCGGTAATCACAAAAGCCGAAAGCATGACCGACGAAACCCTCGACGAGCTGTGGATAAATCTTGACGACGCGGCAAATCTTCTGTCGGTCCGCGACGGCGATATAAAAAGAAAATACAACCGCATGATAGTCATCGGCATAGACGGCATGGGAAATTACGACCGAAAAACCGACACCCCGTTTTTTGACGAGCTGAGAAGCAGCGGCAAGGCTCTTTTCACCGACCGAGCCCTTTCGGTTTTTCCCTCCATTTCGGCCGAAAACTGGTGCGCCATGCTCAAAGGGGTGGGTCCCGAAAAGCACGGCTATGACAACCAAAAGCTGACCGACATTCCCGCCCCCGACAAAAGCGATTATCCGTCGGTGTTCAAATTTCTGCGGGATAAATATCCCTTTGCAAAGCTTTGTTCCTTCGTCAACTGGCTGCCCATAAACTCGGGCGCGATTGAAAACAACATCGGCGTGGAAAAAATCCGCGACGACGACGCCCCTCTTTGCGATAAAATCGTTAAAACCCTTGAAAACAGCCGTCCGCTCTTCACCTTCATCGCCTTTGACGGAGCCGACGAGGCGGGTCATCACGGCGGCTACGGCTCGGCCGAGCACCTTGACACCATAAAGCTTATGGACGAGCGCTGCAGAAGAATTTTCGAGGCGGCCGAAAAGACCGGAGGACTTGATGACACACTCATTCTCATCGTCACCGACCACGGCGGCGTCGGTCACGGTCACGGAGGAAACGACGACTTCGAAATGCTCAATTCTTACATTGCCGCGGGAGATGGGCTTAACGCGGGAGAATATAAAAATCCCGAATTCCGCACCGCCACGGTGGCGTCGGTGGCCTGTGCCGCCCTCGGAGCGGCGCAAAGCAAGGATTATGACTTCACCGTTCCCGCCAACTTTTTCGCATAATTCCAAAAAGGCATACCTGAAGATTACTTATAGGTATTGGGCATTTCCCGCCTTTGGTGTATAATAAGCTCGGAAAGGAGATTATTATATGAAGAAAATTTTATCCGTCATTCTCGCCCTGTCGCTTTTGTCGGTTCTTTGCTCCTGCTCGCGGCAGCAGCAAACCGAAGAGACTTCCAAGGCGCAAAAGACAAGCTCGATAGTGATATATTTCTCCTGCACCGGAACCACCGAGCAGGCCGCCAAAAAAATCGCCGAGCTTTCATCCTCCGACATTTACAAGATTGAGCCGGCCGAGCCATACACCTCCGACGACCTTAACTATAACAACTCCGACTGCCGCGCAAACGTCGAACAAAACGACCCCGACGCGCGTCCCGAAATTGCCGGATATTTGCCCGACCTTTCGGAATATGACCGAGTCTATCTCGGATTTCCCATTTGGTGGGGAACCAATCCCAAAATCATAAACACCTTTATCGCTTCCTGCAACCTTGCGGGCAAGGAGGTTTTTCCCTTCTGCACCTCGGGCGGCAGCGGTGTTGAAAAGGCGGCCGATTTTATAAAAAACGCTTGCCCCAAATCCGACGTCAAGGACGGCATCCGCGCAAACGAAGCAACCGACGAACAGCTCAAAGCATGGATAAATCAATAATATTTTTTAAAAGGAGTCTTTAAAATTAAAAAACTCGTAGCATATTTTTCGGCAAGCGGAGTCACCGAAAAGGCGGCAAAAAACCTTGCAAAGGAAATCGGCGCCGATCTTTTTGAAATAAGGCCCGCCGTTCCCTATTCCAAGGCCGACCTTGATTGGACAAATTCCAAAAGCCGCAGCTCGGTTGAAATGAAAAACAAGTCCTTCCGCCCCGAAATGGAAAAAACGCCTCTCGACCTTTCGGAGTATGACACGGTTTTCGTTGGCTTCCCCATTTGGTGGTATGTAGCGCCGACCATAATCAACACCTTTGGCGAAAGCTATGATTTTTCGGGCAAAAAAATCGTGCCCTTCGCCACCTCGGGCGGCAGCGGAATGGGCAACACCAACGCCGAGCTTGCTCCCTCCTTTAAGGGTGCGACCCTTGTTGAAGGCAAGCTTGTCAACCGTATGTCGGCCGACGAGCTCCGCGCCTTTGCCGAAAAATTCTGAGAAAAACTCACCGGCCGATTTTCCCGGCCGTCTCCTCCCTATAATGCAAAACCCGCCGAAAGCCTTAAAGACTTCGGCGGGTTTTGCGTTTTGTTTTTTTGCGTTTATTTTAAAGCGATTGCTTTAAAAACAATTTTCAAAGGATAAATTTACTTTACCGTCCAAAGGCTGCCGTTTTTGGTTGCGGTGTGGCCCTCGGCGAGATATGCGCTCGGGTCGACGGCAAAGTTTCCGCCGTTGACGGTCAAATCGACATTTCCGATATAGGCAAGAGCCAATTCGGTGACATTTCCGCTGACCTCTCCGCCGTTCATGACAAACTTTCCGTAAATGTCCTTATAGGTGGTAAAGGCATAGCCCTTTCCGTTTTCGGTGGGGTCGAGAATGAATTTGCCGCCGTCCACCGTGACGAGAAGGTTTTCGGAATAACCGTTTTTCATTCCAAGCTGAATTCCCTGTGCAAAGGCGTTCTTTCCGCCCACCTTTATGACGCTGTTGCCCTTTACATTGACAGAAATATTTTCCTGTTTGCCGTTCTGTCCCCAAAGGAGAATTCCCACAACGTCGTTTCCGTCGCTGTAGCTGTCAAAATCGGCCTTTACGTCAAACACCGAATCCTCAACGTTAAGCTCGGAATTCTGATCGGCAACGACTCCCGTGATTTGGGCGCTTGCCGAAACCTTAACGCTTGCATTTTTCATGTTTATAACGGCCTTGCCAACGGGGGCATAGGCGTGAATTCCGGAGTTTGCCGAGGGGTCAACGTTAAATTCAACGTCACTCTCGATGTTGACGGTCGTTGTTTTGCCTTCCTCGGTGTTTGAAACGAAAATTCCGTCGCTGTTTCTTGCGTTGCAGTTGAAAACGAACTTTCCGCCGTTTCCGGAGTTTGCAAGGGTGAGACTGCCGTCGGTGACGGCAAAGGCGTCGGTAAGCTTGTTGGTGAGTGTGAGATTTTTGCCCGCAAGGTCGATGGTGACGTTTTTGCCGGGAGCGACCTCAAAGGTTTCGTCGGAATATTCAAAATTTCCGCCCATGGTGAAAACGGCGTCGTCAACGGTTTCAGACGCATTGACCTCGTCAAGAGATTTCTTGAGGGAGTCGGCGCTGTCTATGGGATAAACCGCGTCGGCGTCATAGGTTTTGCCGAAGCTGTCGCTTTCCACCGTGTCCTGAGTTGCAACGACGGTGATCCCGATACCGTCAATGGTGAGGTTCATATAATCGTTGCCCGCCGATTCAAGCATATGTCCCTTTACGGTGAACTCATTTTCACCGCCCACCGCAAGGTGCTGTTCGGTTCCGAGAGCAACGTCGCCGATTGTCCATTCAATGACCTCGTTAAGCTTGGCCGAGCCCTTGATGCCGGTGATGTTCACCTTATATTTAAGGGCGAGGTTTCCGTTATTTCTGATTCTGAGTTCGGGCAGCTCATAGGTGCAGCCCGGCTCCCAAAGGATTTTGTCGGCCGCTCTGTTGTCGGCGGTTTTGAATGTCAGGGTCTCGCCCTCGGCGGAAACCCAATTGCCCTCGCCGTTTTTCATTTCGAGAACCACGTCAAGGGTGCCCGACCGGATTTTGTTTACGGCGGTGGAGGCCGTGTCGGTGAACCATGCGAAGGTGGTGCCGATAAGCAAAGCCACGCAAACAAGCATGGCGAGAACGCTTGGCAAAAGCGCTCTTTTTGTGTTTTTGCTGTTCATAAAATTTCTCCTCTCATAATTTTACAAACAAGAAAATCCGTTTACAATTTGTGCATACATTATAACCCCTCCCCCGACTTTTTTGTCAATGGGAAATTACTTATTTTTCCAGTTTTTTACCGATTTTTTGAATTTTTCGACTCTGTTATTCCCATTCGGAATAATATATCAAAGCACGCGAAAATATTCCTTAAAAATGAAAAAACACAATGCAAAAGCACTGTGTTTTCATAACGCCGCATATCGGCGCTGTTTTTAAAAAACCGACCGGACCTGTAAGCCGAGTTCTGTTGAAAGCAGTCATCTATCTCGACGGGGGATTGCTCCCGCCGCTCAAGCCATCCTTCGGAACACGCCGGACAAGCGTATAGTTCCTGTCGATGTTGCTCCGGATAGGGTTTACATGGCAGCTCGGTCTCCCG
>URYV01000090.1 GCA_900552285.1 uncultured Oscillospiraceae bacterium | reverse complement strand
CCCGCCGTAAAGGCCGAGCCGGAGGAAAAGGCCGAAAAGCCCGCCCCTAAGGTTGACATTGACGTGACGGTCGACTGATGAAAATAACCGCTTTAAGCAAACGCCGCCACCGCCTCACCGCCGTTTATTTCGGTGATGTCTGCGAAACGGTGGACACCGAAACGCTGCTGCTTTCCGGGCTTCGGGAGGGCAGCGAGGTGTCGGAAGAGGAGTGGCAGAGCCTTAAAGAGACCGCCGAGCAAAACAGAGCCTATGAAAAGGCGCTCTATCTTCTCGAATACCGTGCTCACACCAAAAGCGAGCTTTTCACAAAGCTGCGCACGGCTTTTCCCGCCGAGGTCTGCGAACACGCTCTTTGCCGTATTGAGCGGCTCGGTCTTTGCGACGACGAGGCATTCGCAAGGGATTTTGCCGACGAGCTTTTTAACCGAAAGGGATTCGGAAAGCGCCGCGTGGCCTTCGAGCTTCAAAAAAAGGGCGTCGACAGGGACATTATCGACGAGGTGCTTTGCGAGTATGAGGACAGCGACCCGGTCGAGGCAATTGCGGCCGTTATAAACAAAAAATACAGTCCGCTCCCCGAGGACGATAAAAAAATTCAGCGTGTTTACGCCGCTCTTGCCCGCATGGGATACGGCTACCAAGATATTAAGGCTGCCGTCGAGCGGGTTAAAAACGGGGAATAAGTTTAAGAGGTAAAAAAATGATAAAGATCGGAATGGCATCGCTGGGATGCCCGAAAAATCAGGTTGACGCCGAAATGATTCTTTCAAAGCTCAAGGACAAGGGCTATGAAATAACCCCCTATGAGCAGGAGGCGCAGGTCATAATTGTCAACACCTGCGGATTTATCGAATCGGCCAAACAGGAGAGCATTGACACCGTTCTCGAGCTTGCCGAGCTTAAAAAGACCGGAAAGCTCAAATGCCTGATCGTTACGGGCTGTCTTGCCGAGCGGTACAGGGAACAGCTTAAGGAACAAATTCCCGAAATCGACACCGTTGTAAGCATTGGGCGAAACGACGAAATCGCCGACATAATCGAAAAATCTCTCGGCGGGCAAAAGGACGATTGCTTCGGAGAAAAGGAAAATCTTCCCCTTTGCGGCGGAAGGGTGCTCATAAGCGAGCCTTATTTTGCTTATATTAAAATAGCCGAAGGGTGTAACAACCGATGTACCTATTGCGCCATTCCCTCCATTCGCGGGCGGCTTCGCAGCCGAACCGTCGAGTCGGTGGTCGAGGAGGCAAAAACGCTTGCTCAAAAGGGTGTTAAGGAGCTTATCGTGGTGGCTCAGGACACCACCCGCTACGGCGAGGACATTTACGGCGAATGCAGGCTTTCTCAGCTGCTGACCGAACTTTGTAAAATCGACGGCATACATTGGATACGGCTGCTTTATGCCTATCCCGACCGACTGACCGACGACATAATCGACGTCATGGCGAGAGAGCCGAAGATAGTCAAATACATCGACCTGCCCATTCAGCATTGCTGCGGCGAGGTGCTTTCCCGCATGAACCGACCGGGCGACAGAGAAAGTCTTGAAAAGACGATTGAAAAGCTCAGGAAAAAAATCCCCGGCATAACCGTAAGAACCACCCTTATCGCAGGTTTCCCCGGCGAGACCGAGGAGCAGTTCTGCGCTCTTTCGGATTTTGTCAAAAAAATGCGGTTCGAACGGCTCGGCTGCTTTGCCTATTCGGCCGAGGAGGGGACTCCCGCAGCCGAGTTTGACAACCAGCTTTCCGAGCAGGAAAAGAACAAAAGAGCCGAAATAATCATGGACAGACAAGCCGTCATTTCCGACGAGCTGTCCGAGCAAAAGGTGGGGCAGAGCGTGGAGGTCCTTGTCGAGGGCTATGACACCTACATAAAGCATTTCTACGGCCGAACCCCCGCCGACGCTCCCGACATCGACTGTAAAATTTTCTTCAAATCAAAGAACAAGCCGTCCCCCGGGGATTTTGTGAAGGTTCGGGTGACAGACGTGCTTGACATGGATCTTTTAGGGGAGGAAGAAGCTTGAGCCAAGGTAAAATCAATCTTCCAAATCGCCTGACCCTCGGAAGAATCGCAGCGGTTCCGATTTTTCTGCTGCTGCTTTTGCTGAATTTTCCGTTTCATTATTTTGCCGCTCTTGCGGTTTTTGTCGCGGCCTCGCTGACCGACCTTTTTGACGGAAAAATCGCCCGTTCGAGAGGGCTTATAACCGATTTCGGAAAATTTCTCGACCCCATTGCGGATAAGATGCTGACCACCGCCGCATTTCTCGGCTTTATGAGTCTCGGAATAGGCTTCGGCACCGTTTGGATAACCCTTATAATTCTCATGAGAGAGTTTTCGGTCAGTTCCATACGCATGATCGCCGCCGCCTCGGGAAAGGTGGTCGCCGCCGACAAATGGGGCAAAATAAAGACCGTTATGCAAATGGTCGGCATAATAATGGCGCTTGCCTTTGAGGGCTTTATCGCCGTCATTCCGTGGCCTGTGCTCGTTTCCGACATTCTGAGGATTTTCTATAACATTGTGCTGTGGACGTCGGCCGTGCTGACCGTTTTTTCGGGAGTCAATTACCTTGTAAAGAACAAGGCCTTTGTCGACCCCAATAAATAAAAAAGGTGAATTTATGTTTGACAGACTGAAAGAAGATATAAATGCCGTCAAGGCGAGAGACCCGGCGGCACGTTCCTCTTTGGAAATATTTTTTCTCTATCCGGGGCTGCGCGCCGTCCGTATGCACAGAAGAGCCAACTTCTTCTACCGCCACGGGCATAAGTTTATCGCCCGATACATTTCCCAAAAGGCGGTTCGCAAAACCGGTATAGAAATACATCCTGCCGCCACCATCGGAAAACGTCTTTTCATCGACCACGGAACCGGTGTTGTTATCGGCGAAACGGCCGTGATCGGCGACGACGTGACCATATATCAGGGCGTTACCCTCGGCGGAACCGGCCACGACACCGGCAAACGCCACCCAACCATCGGAAACGGCGTGCTCATCGGCTCGGGCGCCAAGGTGCTCGGTCCCTTCAAGGTGGGGGACAATTCCCGCATCGCCGCGGGTGCGGTGGTTTTGAACGAAATCCCCCCCGACAGCACCGCCGTCGGAGTCCCTGCGAGAGTCGTGCGCCAGGGCGGGGTCAAAATCTGCGAGAGCCTCGATCAGGTTCACATTCCCGACCCGGTGGCGCAGAAAATCTGTATGCTCGAGTCAAAGCTCTATCATATGGAAAAAAAGCTTGAAAAGCTGAGCTCTTCGGAGGAAGAAAAATGATTACCGACGTTTTTTTCGATCTTGACGGCACGCTGACAAATCCCATGACCGGCATTACAAAGTCGGTTCAATATGCTCTCAAAAGCTTCGGCATCGACGTTAAGGACAACCGCGAGCTGACCTTTTTTATCGGTCCTCCCCTTGGGGAAACCTTTATGAAGTATTACGGCTTTTCGGAGAAGCAGGCCGAGCGGGCGGTGGAAAAATACCGCGAATATTTTGCCCCGACGGGCATTTTCGAAAACGAGGTCTATCCCGGCACCGAGCATATGCTAAGCAGCCTTAAAGACGCCGGAAAGCGACTCTTTATCGCCACCGGAAAGCCCACGGTCTTTTCAAAAAAAATACTCGAGCATTTCGGGCTTGACGGTTATTTTACCGACGTTTACGGTATCGGAATGTCGGAGCTGCACAAGACCAAAGCCGAAACCCTTAACGCGCTTATGACCGATTATAATGCCTGCAAAGAGAGCTCGGTCATGGTGGGCGACCGCATTTTCGACATTGACGCCGGGAAGAAATGCGGAATAAAAACCGTCGGAGTCAGCTTTGGGTTTGCCGAAAAAGGCGAGCTTGAAAAAGGTGCCGACCATATCGTGAAAAATATGTCCGAGCTTGAGGCTCTGCTTATGAAATTATAGAGAGGAAGGAATTTATGAAAATTTTCAACACTCTGACAAGGGAAAAACAGGAGTTTGTCCCCATAACCGAGGGAGAGGCCAAGATTTATGCCTGCGGCCCCACGGTTTACAACTATATCCACATCGGAAACGCCCGTCCCCTTTGCGTTTTCGACGTGCTGAGGCGTTATCTTGAGTGGAGAGGCTATGAGGTCAATTTTGTTCAGAACTTTACCGACATCGACGATAAGCTCATAAAAAAGGCAAACGAGGAGGGCATAACCGTCAAGGAGGTTGCCGAGCGGTATATAAAGGAATTCTGGATCGACGCAGAGGGTCTTAATGTCAGAAAGGCCACCGTTCATCCGAGAGCCACCGAAAATATCGACGAGATAATTCACATAATTTCCGCCCTTGTGGAAAAGGGCTATGCCTATCCTTCGGGGGGCGACGTGTATTTCCGCGCCGAGAAATTTGCGGGTTACGGAAAGCTTTCCCACCAGCCCCTCGACGAGCTTAAGGAGGGGGCAAGCGAGCGCGGCGCTTCGGCCGAGCAAAAGGAAAGCCCCATGGATTTCACCCTTTGGAAGGCCGCAAAAGAGGGAGAACCCTTTTGGGAGTCGCCTTGGGGTAAGGGCCGTCCCGGCTGGCACATCGAGTGCTCGGCCATGTCGGGAAAATATCTCGGCAAGACCATTGACATTCATTGCGGCGGTCAGGACCTTATCTTCCCTCATCACGAAAATGAAATTGCCCAGTCGGAATGCGCCAACGGCTGTGAATTTTCCCACTACTGGATGCACAACGGTTATATAAACGTCGACAACCGCAAGATGTCGAAATCCCTCGGAAATTTCTTCACGGTGCGTGACGTGGCCGCAAAATACGGCTATGAGCCCATTCGTTATTTGATGATTTCCTCCCATTACAGAAGCCCCATAAATTACAGCGTCGATATTATCGAGGCCAATGTCAGATCGCTTGAGCGCCTTTATTCCTGCCGCGACAGCATGGAGTTTGCCGAGAAAAACGCCTCCTGCGCCAATCTTCGGGAGGGCGAGGCCGAGGTTATAAAGACCTTTGACGGCCGCAGAGAGCAATTTATAAAGGCCATGGACGACGACCTTAACACCGCGGACGGTCTTTCGGCGCTTTTCGAGCTTGTGCGCGACATAAACACCGCCTTGAGAAACGACCCCTCTGCCGAGCTTTGCAAAATCGCAAAGGAACGCTTTTTCGAGCTTGCCGACGTGCTCGGTCTTGTTTATGAGAAAAAGGGCGGGGACGACCTTGACGCGCAGGTGGAAAGCCTTATCGAGCAGCGCACCGCCGCGAGAAAGGCAAAGGATTTTGCCACGGCCGACGCAATCCGCGACAAGCTTAAGGAAATGGGCATAATTCTTGAGGACACCCCGCAGGGAATAAAATGGCACAAGGCATAAGGCATTGCCAAAGGCCCTTATAAATAATATTTAACAAAACAGACCCGACCTTTTGCAAGGTCGGGTCTGCTTTGTTCATACAGAAAAACCCGTCCGAGTAATCGGACGGGTTTAAGTTTAAAGACTACATTACATAGGAATGTAGTCGCCGTTCTGAATCTTCATGGCGTTAGGAGACTTGTTAACCGAACCGTCGGCGGCAAAGGTGATTCCGTCGCCGGTGAGTCCGTCATAGGTAACCTTAACGATTTCGGCTTTAAGGATTTCGCAAACGTCGGAAACGCTCATGTCGGCGGTGACATTGCCGTTCTTCATGCACTCGGCAAGAATGTAGATGGCGTCATAAGCGTCGGCAGCGAACTGGTTGGGGGTGTCCTTGTATTTCTCCTTGAACTTGTTGGTGAAGTTCACGTTGGCCTGGCTCTTGGTGTCGCCGGCAACGAAGGGGGTCAGCAGGATAACGCCCTCGGCAAGAGAGGTGTTGAAGCCTTCGATGGCAAGAATTCCGTCAAGACCGTCGCATCCGAAGAAGGTGGTCTGATAGCCCATGGTGTTGGCCTGCTCAAGGATCTGGGAAGCTTCCTGTGCATAGATGGGAAGGAACACGAGATCTGCGCCCGAGGACTTGGATTTGTTGAGCTGAACCGAGAAGTCGGTTTTGGAGTCGTCGGTGAAGGCTTCGGCCGAAACGACCTCAAGACCCTTTGCCTGAGCCTCTTTAACAAAGTTGTTGTAAATGCCCGAAGAATAGGCGTCGGAGCTGTTGTAGATGATGGCGATCTTCTGAGCAAGGTTGTTGTCCGCAATATAGTCGGCGGATTTTGTACCCTGGTTAGGATCGGTAAAGCACATCTGGAATGCGTTGTCGTATTTGATAACTCCGGTGGCCGAAGCGGAAGGAGTAATCTGGAACATATTGTCGTCGTGGGTCTTTTCAACAACGGCAAGGCAGGGAGCGGTGGTTACGGTTCCCATAAGAGCCTGCATACCCCAGTCCTTAAGGTTGTTGTAGGCGTTGACCGACTTTTCGGGGTCGTGCTCATCGTCCTGGAAGTTGAATTCGATCTTGGTGCCGTTGATGCCGCCGGCCTCGTTGATTTCCTCAACAGCCATCTCTGC
>URYV01000089.1 GCA_900552285.1 uncultured Oscillospiraceae bacterium | reverse complement strand
AAACAACCTTTTCAACCTTCTTATCAGAGTCCAACGGCTTCATTGTCGGGAAAAGAAGTACGTCTCTTATGGAGGGGCTGTCGGTCAGCAGCATGACAAGGCGGTCGATACCGAAACCGAGACCTCCTGTGGGCGGCATACCGTATTCGAGGGCGGTCACATAATCATAATCCACCTCGGAATTGCAGTTGGGATCGGCGGCCTTTTTGGCTGCAACCTGCGCCTCGAAACGCTCCTTTTGGTCAATGGGGTCGTTAAGCTCGCTGAAGGCGTTGCCGAACTCGGTGGCATTGATGAAATACTCGAAACGCTCGGTAAATGCGGGGTCGTTCGGCTTTCTCTTGGCAAGCGGGCTTATTTCCACGGGATAATCGTATATAAAGGTGGGCTGAATAAGATTTTCCTCGACAAACGCATCGAAGAATTCGGCAAGAACGGTACCCTTGGTGGCGTCGGCGGGCACCTCGACGTGCTTTTCGGCCGCCGCCTTTCTTGCCTCCTCGTCGGTTTTCCAGTCGTTATAATCGCAGCCTGAATATTTTTTGACAGCCTCGATCATGGTCAGGCGCTCCCAATGACCCATGTCGATCTGCTTACCCTGATATGTGATGACCTTGGAACCGCAGACCTTTTCGGCCAGCATGGTGTTAAGCTCCTCAACAAGGTCCATCATACCGTGAAAATCGGTATACGCCTGATAAAGCTCGATGGTGGTGAATTCGGGATTGTGCTTGGTGTCCATGCCCTCGTTGCGGAAGATACGTCCCACCTCATAGACCCTGTTCATGCCGCCGACGACGAGCCTTTTAAGATAAAGCTCGGTCTCGATACGGAGATACATATCCATATCGAGGGTGTTGTGGTGAGTCTTGAAGGGACGGGCCGAGGAGCCGATTTCAAGAGGAACGAGAATGGGAGTGTCAACCTCGAGGAATCCCTTGGAGTCGAGATAGGCGCGGATTTCACGCAGTATCTGCGAACGCTTTAAAAATGTGTCTCTGACCTCGGGATTGACGATGAGATCCACATAACGCTGACGGTAGCGGGTGTCGGTGTCCTTAAGTCCGTGGAATTTCTCGGGCAGGGGCAAAAGTGATTTGGCGAGCAGCTCGATATGCTGAGCATGAACCGAAATTTCTCCCGTTTTTGTTTTGAAAACAAAGCCCGAAACGCCGATAACGTCGCCTATGTCCCATTTTTTAAATGCGGCGTAGGCCTCGTCGCCCACGTCGTTTTTGCTGACATAAAGCTGAATATCTCCCTCGCCGTCGCGAAGTCCCACAAAGCTTGCCTTGCCCATGATACGGCGGGCAATTATGCGGCCGCCCAGCGAAACGGTTTTGCCCTCGAGAGCGTCGAAATTCTCCTTTATATTTTTCGAACAGTCGGTGACGTCATATTTGGTCTTTACAAAGGGATCCTCTCCCGCCTCGCAAAGGGCGGCAAGCTTGTCTCTTCTGACCTTAAGAACCTCGCTTAAGGACGGTTCCTTCTTATTATTGTTCTGATTATTTTCTGACATATATATTCTCCAATTACTTGATTATTTCCAAAACCTTAAGCTCGGCGACGCCGCCGGGAGTCTCGGCATGAACGGTCTTTCCCGCCTTTGCCCCGAGAAGAGCTTTGCCGATGGGGGATTCGTCGGAAATTTTTCCGTCGGAAGGGCTGGCCTCGGCGGTGCCGACGATAAGATAGGTGACCTCTTCGTCGAATTCCTTATCGTAAACCTTGACCTTAGAGCCGAGGTGAACGGTGTCGGCCGACATTTCCTCCTCGCTGATTACCTTTGCGACCTTGAGCATGGCCTCAAGCTCGGCAATTCGGGCTTCAACCTTGGCCTGCTCGTTTTTGGCCTCGTCATATTCGCTGTTTTCCGAAAGGTCGCCGAAAGAAAGGGCAACCTTTATTTTCTCCGAGACCTCTTTTCGTTTGACGTTTTTCAGCTCGTCAAGCTCGTTTTCATAGTTTTTAAGACCTTCGGCAGTAAGTTTGATTTCTTTGATTGCCATTGTAAAATCTTCCTTTCAAAAAGCCTCCGAAAGCGGAGTTTAATCCTTATAATTATATTCAAAAACACCGCGAATGTCAAGAGCTTTAAACACCGTCGGAACATCGGCGTTTTTTGTCGCCGCACCCTGTTTATTTTCCCTTTCGGCATTGTTTTTATTTTTCTATAAATGAATTTATTGTCTGTTTTGACCAAATTATCTTACAAATACAAGGAATTGACTAACGAATTTATGTGCAAAATGCAGATTTGGTGATTTTTTGTCACCGAAACTATTGACATTTTTCCAAAGAATGATATTATATGTTTGTGATTTAAATTCACAAAGAGGTTTTACGGAGGTTTGAGTTATGAAAAAGCATGAAAGAAACATTGTCCGCCTTATCAAATGTCATCCCTGTGACCCTCTGATCAAAAACGCCGTAACATTCGGTATTTCCGTAAGCTTTGACGGTAAAACCCGTGTCGTCGAAGACATTTCCGACGACAGAGCCGCTCTTGAGGCCTTTGGGAGAAGGCTGTCTGCGGCGCAGTTCGACCTTTCGGTTCTTGACGAGCTTGTGGATGATTTTCTTACCGAACGATATGGGATGTAAGGCAAAACGCAGGAACGCCGTGGGAAGCCCCGCGGCGTTTTTGCCTTTTTTCGGGCGGCTCGTTTATCCGAAACACGGTTGAGTCTTTTTAAAAAGGGTGATATAATGGACACATATTTTCACTCGGAGAACAATATGTATTACAATTCACTTAACGGATATTTAAAGGAGCGTTTCGGCTGCAAGGTATACAAGCTGTCGCTGAATGCGGGACTCTCCTGCCCCAACCGAGACGGGACGGCAGGGTACGGCGGCTGCATTTTTTGCTCGGAAGGCGGCTCGGGAGACTTTGCCGAATGTCCTTCCCTGTCGATAGCCGAACAAATCGAAAGGGCAAAACCACGGGTTTCGAAAAAGATACGCGAGGGTAAATATATCGCATACTTTCAGGCCTATTCAAACACCTACGGCCCCATAGATTATTTAAGGAAGATATATCTTGAGGCGGCAAACCGCTCCGACATTACCGCCCTGTCAATAGCAACCCGCCCCGATTGCCTCGGAGAAGCTGTGCTGAACCTTCTTGACGAAACAAACAAAATCAAGCCTGTTTTTGTGGAGCTCGGCCTTCAAACGGCAAACGAAACCACGGCAAAATTCATAAACCGAGGCTACACTCTCGACGTATTTGACGGTGCCGTCCGAAAGCTCCGAAAAATCAACGTCGACGTTGTCGTCCACATAATAATCGGACTTCCCGGTGAAACCGAGGAGGATGTTTATAAAACGGTGCAGCATATCTCGTCTCTTCCGATAAACGGCGTCAAGCTGCAGCTGCTCCATGTGCTTAAGGGCACCGCCCTTGCCCGTCTTTATGCCGAGGGAAAGGTCAAAACGCTGTCGATGAATGAATATATCGAAACCGTCGCGCATTGCCTGAAGCTTTTGCCGAAAAACATCGTCATCCACCGCCTGACCGGCGACGGACCAAAAAAACTGCTGATTGCTCCTCTTTGGAGCGCCGACAAAAAAACCGTGCTCAACGCCGTGAATCGGTATTTAAATGAACACGACGTTGTTCAAGGCAGCCTGTCGCAAACCGACGCAGCAAACGAATAAACATAAAAAAGCGATCCGACTTGCAAAAACAAGACGAATCGCTTTTTTGGTGCCGGTGATCGGGGTCGAACCGATACGGTGTCGCCACCACCGGATTTTGAGTCCGGCACGTCTGCCAATTCCATCACACCGGCGTGCCTTAAGATTATACATTAAATTGTCGGCAAATGCAAGGACTTTTTATTATTTCTTTAAGCCCTTCGCCGAGAGCATCGTTAAATTTCTCTGCCGATTTTGCCTTCGGGGCGGCACACACCCGCCGACGCGGCTTTCAAACTCATTCCCTGACGGCGTGCATTTCAAGCTGCGCCTCCACAAGTCCCTTGTAAATGCGCCCGTGCTCCATAAGCTGCTTATGGCTGCCGCTTTCGGCCACTCGGTGATTGTCGATGACGATTATGCGGTCGGCATTTTTAAGGGTGGAAAGGCGGTGAGCTATGGCAAAGGTGGTTCGTCCCGACTTGAGGCGGTCGATGGCGCGCTGAATCATAAATTCGCTTTCGGTGTCGAGACTTGCGGTGGCCTCGTCGAGAATAAGTATTTTGGGGTCGGACAAAATCGCCCTCGCAATGGCTATGCGCTGGCGTTCGCCGCCCGAAAGACGGTGTCCCTTTTCGCCCACATAGGTATTATAACCGTCGGGAAATTTACAGATAAAATCGTGCGCTCCCGCGGTTTTCGCGGCCATGATGACCTGCTCGGGAGAAGCGTTCGGACAGGAAAATCTTATGTTTTCGAAAATCGTTCCCGAAAAGAGGAAGTTTTCCTGCAGCACGACGCCCATCATACCGTGAAGGGTTTCGGGGTCGTAATCCTTAATGTCGACACCGTCTATAAGAATTTCGCCCTCATCGGTGTCGTAAAGACGCATCAGCAGATTTATGACGGTGGATTTTCCCGCTCCAGACTCGCCCACAAGGCCTATCATTTCGCCCTTTTCGGCCTTAAAGGAAACGTTATTGAGTATGGGCTCGTAGTTTTTATATCCGAAGGTGACATTTTTAAATTCCACACGTCCCTCGGGCGTTTTTCTGACGGGATTTTCCGACACGGTTATGTCGGGGGTTTTGGACATAACGTCGTCGATACGGCTCATGCTGACCTCAAGGCGCATAAGACGTCTGGGCAGCCAGGTAAACCACCCGAGAGGTCCGAACAGCATATTCGAATAGCCCACAAACTGAACCATTTCGCCCACCGAAAAGCCTGTTCCCTTTAAGGAATCGACTCCGCCGAAATAAAGCACGGCAAGGGTTCCGAAGTTTAAAACAAAGCCGAGAAAGGGCTGAAATTTTGCCCAAAACACCTCGTTTTTCTCCTGAATTTCGGCGTTTTCTCCCGCAACGCGGTCGAAGTTCTCGGCCTCGTATTTTTCTTTTCCGAAGCACTTGACGATTTTCATTCCCTGGATAACATCCTGAAGGCGGGAATTGAAATTGTCCTCTCTCCTGCGCTGACTGGAAAAAATTCGGCGTATCTTGCCCCAAAAGAGCTTGTGAAGAATCCACATCAGCGGCACGAAAATCATGGAAATGAGGGTAAGACGGACGTTCATGGACAGCATGATGACAAGGGCGCCGATAAAGGTAATTATATAGGTAAACATTCCCGTGAAGGTGTTTTCCATGAAATCGCGGATTTCCCTGGTGTCGCCGGTCACCCTGTTCATAAGGTCGCCGGGCTTTCGGCTGTCCTGAAAAGAAAGGGACAGCTCCTCGATTTTGGTGAACAGACGGCGGCGGAGATCCATGCTCATTCGAGAGCCGAGCAGCACTCCCAAATATTTTTTATAGATGTTTATGAGAAGCGTGGCGACCACAATCGCAAAAAGCACGGCGAAAAAGGTTATTACCTGTCCCTTGGTGCCGCTTGCGGGTACAAGCACGTTGTCTATAAAAAGGCGCTGCCATTGCTGCTGATAAAGCGTCAGTCCCGAGGTTATGAGCATGAGCAGCCAGATAAAGCACAGCCGAGGGGCATAGGGCTTACAAAGGCGGAAAAATCTTTTTATGCTTTGGTTTTTTCCGTCGCAATGGGGGCAGGAGCCGGTGTCGGGAGTGGTTCTGCCGCATTTTTCGCATATATTTTCCGGTTCAAGGCTTTCGACCGGGTGGAGGTCGCCGCTTTTGAGCAGGCGGGCGGCTCTCGTGACATAAGCATATCTTGCCACATGCTTCATGGAGAACTTGGCGGCGGCAAAATCCTCGCCGTCGAAGTTAATCACAAGCAGCCCGCAGTCGACCATTCCCTCGCAGCGTATGTCGCCGCATTTTTCAAGCTCGAAGGTGCGCTCGACCCGATCGCCCTTTATGACGTAAAGAGCCTTTTCGGTCAGCGCGACAAAGCCGTCGGAGCAAAAATTACCGAGAGAGTCTATGTCATAAGGCACAAAATATTTAACGTCGCCGGCATTTACCGCCGCAAGCGCTTTTTTCGACCCGTCGGTCTGTTTAAAATTAAGGCGCATAAGTTTCCTTTCGAAGGTAATTAAATATAAAGGTCTATCATTCTCAGCTCTTTTGACGACAGAGCCGAAACATCGGGAATTTCAAATCGGTTTCCGTCCACGTCGTTCACTATAAGGCGGGTGGCCGACAACTTTACCACGCCGTTTGCGTCGGCGGTAAAGCGGCAGGGGCCGCGGTCGGTATTTACGTCCCAGTAGGAATAGCCGTATTCCTCCTTGACCTTATAGACCGAAGTGATCTTGGGTGTGAAATATCTCAGCTCAAGCTGCTTTTTCACAAGCTTTTGGGTCTCTCCGAGCTCGTTTAAATTTCTTATCATGCCTATTTCCTTGTTTTTGCCCTCGCTTTCTCTCACC
>URYV01000088.1 GCA_900552285.1 uncultured Oscillospiraceae bacterium | reverse complement strand
TTTCGCTTCCGTCGATCATGACCGAAGTAAATCCGCCGTCGACGCACTCCTTGCAGGTCTCGAAATTGGGACCGTGATCAAGATGAAGAGCTATCGGGAGACCGGTCTCCTTTTCGGCGGCCTTAACCATGGCAAGCAGATAGTCATGATGAGCATACTTTCTTGCACTTGCCGAAACCTGAAGAATAACGGGAGCGTTGTGCTTTTTACATGCGGCGACAACACCCTGTACAATCTCCATGTTGTTAATGTTGAAAGCGCCGATGGCATAACCGCCTTCATAAGCTTTTTTAAACATCTCTGTCGTATTAACAAGTGGCATTTGAAATTCCTCCAAAATTTTATTTACAGCTTATTATACATCACAATCGGTATCTTTTACAAGCCCAAATTTATATTTTTCTTAAATTTCCTAAAAGGGGCTTTACAAAAAGCCGACAAGGTATTACAATAAGCTCAAAGAACAGAGTAAGACGGCGCGCGTGGATTATTCCGTCAGTGCTTCGTGAACGGGGAGTTGTCACGGGGACGAAAGGCTTTGCCTGCGGTGCGCAGTCTGCATCCCGCTGTGAATATCCCCTGCAATTAAGCCTTTCGGCGGCAGAGTGATACTCACTCTCTGTTGAAAGGAGTTTTTTATTATGCAAGAAAAAGGAAAACAAAATCTCAAACGGCTTGTGACCGTCGCCCTGCTCATCGCGCTTCAAATCGTGCTTTCGCGGTTTTTGTCGATTCAGGCGTGGAACATTAAAATCGGATTCGGTTTTATTCCCGTCGTCATTGCCGCCACGCTGTTCGGCCCCGTCGATGCGGCGATTGTGGGCGGCATGGCCGATCTTCTCGGCACGCTGCTCTTCCCCATCGGGCCCTATTTTCCCGGTTTTACCTTCACCGCAGCGCTCATAGGCGTGATTTTCGGTCTGCTTCTCAAGAACAATCCGAGCTTTTTGAGGGTTGCGATTTCGGTTGTGCTGTCGCAATTTGTGTGCGGTCTGCTTATCAACACCCTTTGGATCTCGATACTCTATCATAATCCCTATTTTGCCGTCATGGCCACAAGGCTGGCGCAAATCGGAATTATGACGGTTGCCGAGCTTGTCATCATCCCCATTATAATCGCCGCGCAGAGCCGTTTCCGTGCAGCAGTCAGAATAGGCTGATTTTCAGCCGCAGCTTTGCTCCGAAACTTCCCCGTCGGAGCCGATAAAAACAACGTCAAATGCGTCCGTGTTTTTTGAAAACTCGGGCGCTTTTTCTTTGCCCGAAACAAAAATTGCCGTGGAAAGTCCGTCGGCATAAAAGCCGTTTTTGCACACAACCGTCACCGACGAAAGCCCGCTTTCCGCTGGGTAACCGGTTTTTGGGTTGAGAATATGATGATATTTTTTACCGTCCTGCTCGAAAAAGCGCTGATAGTCGCCGGATGTGACAAAGGCGAAGCTGCCGTTTCTTTCGATGGTTTTGACCGAATTGTTTCTGTTTTCGGGGTCGGTGACCGCCACCTTCCACGCCTTTCCCGAGGGGTTTTGACCGAAAGTGAGAACGTTTCCCCCGAGGGAAACAACCGCTCCCTCGGGATTTTGCTCTTTAAGTATTTCGAAAAGACGATCGGTGGCATAACCCTTTGCCACCGCGCCGAGATCAAGCTTTGTGTCGGCCGATTTTTTAAGTGTGCCGCCCTCAAGGCTTATTTTTTCATATCCCACAGTTTCAAGCGCGGCCGAAATTTCCTTATCCGAAGGCAGTCGGTATTCGCCTCCCGAAAAGCCCCAAAGCTTGGTCAGCGCTCCTACCGTAATGTCAAAGTCTCCGTCGGTGGCGCGCGACAGCTCAAGGGATTTTTCTATAATATCGGCAAGCTCGTCGGAAAGCTTGCACTCGCTTTGGCTGTTTATAAAGCTTATTTCGCTTTCCTCGTTTTCCGCCGAAAGCAAAGAGTCGAGCCTTTTTATTTCATCGATACATTTCTCGGCCGTTTTCTCGGAATTTTCACCGTATACCGTAAAGGTCATATAGGTGTCCATCGCAAACAAGGTCTTTTCGGTCTTTTGCACCTCTTTTTTGCAGGAACAAAGGCAAAGCAAAATACACACAACCGTTAAAAAAGCGGTCAGCTTACGAAACTTCATATTACAATGCCGCCTCCCGCCGAAATGATTTGCCCCGTCACAAAGGAGCTTTGCTCGGAACAGAGATAGTATATAAGGTCGGCGACCTCGGAGGGCTTTCCGATTCTGCAAAGAGGGGTTTCCTCCTCAAGAGTCGCAACATCCCCGTCGGTGAGATTTGAATTCATTTCGGTATCTATCACCCCGGGGCAGACGCAGTTGACCCTTATGCCGCTTGGCCCAAGCTCCTTTGCGAGAGCCTTCGTAAGCCCGATAACCGCCGCCTTTGTCGCCGAATATACCGCCTCGCAGGAACCGCCCGTTTGCCCCCACATGGAGGAAACGGTGACTATACTTCCACGTTTTTGTCTTATCATATGTTTTGCGGCAAGCTTTAAGGTCAGAAAGGTTCCCTTAAAGTTCACACCGCATATGCCGTCGAATTGTTCCTCGGTTATGTCGGTAAAAAGCGAAATTTGGGATATTCCCGCGTTTGAAACCACGCAGTCGACCGCTCCGTATTTATCGATTACAAAATCAAAGAACGCCGACAGTTCGCTTTCTTTTGAAACGTCGGCACGAAAGGCCGTGACGTTTTTATAGGCAGTTTCCAGCTCTTTTGCTTTTGATTCGCTGTTTTTATAGCAAAAGGCGGTGTTGTATCCGTTTTTGGCAAACAGCTCCACCGTCGCGCGGCCGATTCCTCTCGAGCCGCCTGTTATTATTACGGTTTTATTCATACCTTCACCCCGTTTTTCTTATTTTACACAACCGTCGGTATTTTTTCAATATATAATTTTTGCACTAAATCACCGGGATGTTTGTTACAATTTTGTCACATTTTATTGATTATTCGAGGGGATTGTGATATAATTCGCATGAGTATGAATAATTAGGAGTGAAAATATGTCTGAATACTCCCTTGCGGTGGACATCGGCGCCAGCAGCGGCCGTCTCATCCTCGGTCACATTGAAAACGGAAAAATGTTTACCGAGGAAATTCACCGCTTTAAAAACGGTATTGAAAACATGGGCGGGCATTTTTGCTGGGACATCGAGCATCTTTTCGACGAAATAATTGTCGGAATGAAAAAATGCGGCGACGCGGGCAAAATTCCGAGAACAATCGGAATCGACACCTGGGCGGTCGACTTTGTGCTCGTCGACGGCGAAGGAAATCCCGTCGGACAAGCCGTTTCCTACCGCGACGGCCGAACAGACGGCATGGACAAGGTGCTTTCGCAATATGTTTCCGAACAGGAGCTTTATGCCCGCACGGGAATTCAAAAGCAGCTTTTCAACACCATTTATCAGCTTACATATTTAAGGGAGCGCCACCCCGAGCAGCTTGACGCTGCCGACAGTATTTTGCTTATACCCGATTATCTGAATTTCCGTCTTTGCGGCGAAAAATTCACCGAATATACCAACGCCACCACCACTCAGCTTGTAAGCCCCGTGACCCGAAATTGGGATTACGATTTAATAAACCGCATCGGCCTTCCCGAGCGGCTTTTCCGCGACATAAGGGTTCCCGGCACGGTGATAGGCGAGCTGACCGAGGACATTGCCGAAAAGGTCGGCTTTAGCTGCAAGGTCGTGCTTCCCGCAACCCACGATACCGGCTCGGCAGTTATTGCTGTTCCCTCTCTCGAGCCCGACATTCTTTACATAAGCTCGGGAACATGGTCGCTTATGGGAACCGAAAACGACTCCTCCGACTGCACCGAGGAGTGCAGAGCCGCAAACTTCACAAACGAGGGCGGATACCTTTACCGCTACCGTTTTCTTAAAAATATTATGGGACTTTGGATGATTCAGTCGGTCAAAAAGGAGCTTCACGACAGATTTTCCTTTGACGATCTTTGCGAGGCCGCCTCAAAATCCGCCATTGCATCCATTGTCGACTGCAACGACAGCCGCTTTTTAAAGCCGGAAAGCATGATGAAGGCCGTTGTCGACGCCTGCCGCGAATCGGGACAGGACGTGCCGCAAAATCCCGGAGACGTCACCGCAGTCATTTATAACAGTCTTGCCCGCTGCTATGCCGAAACGGCGGCTCAGCTTGAGGAGCTGACGGGCAAAAAATTCGCCGCCGTAAACATTGTGGGCGGCGGCTCGGGGGACCCATATCTCAACCGTTTGACCGCCATATATTCGGGCCGCGACGTGCTTGCGGGTCCGAAGGAGGCAACCGCGATAGGCAACCTGACCGTTCAGTTTATAGCTCTCGGCGAGCTTGAAAATCTCGCCGCCGCAAGAGAGTGTATAGCAAACTCCTTCGACATAAAAAAATATTCCTTAAAGGAGAATTGAAAATGAACATAGACGAAAGATACGCCTCCGCCAAGGAGATGTATGCCGCGGTAGGCGTGGACACCGACAAGGCAATTGAATTGCTCGACCGTATTCCCGTCTCGATGCACTGCTGGCAGGGCGACGACCTTGTGGGATTTGAAGGCAAGGCCTCCCTCAGCGGCGGAATTCAGACCACGGGTAATTATCCCGGCAAGGCCTTCGGCCCGGAACAGCTTATGGCCGATCTTGACAAGGCCTTTTCCCTCATTCCCGGCAAGCACCGCTTAAATCTTCATGCGATCTATGCCATATTTGAGGACGGAGAAACCGCGGACAGAGACGCCCTTGAACCCAAACACTTCAAAAAATGGGTGGAATATGCCAAGCAAAGAGATTTGGGACTTGATTTCAATCCCTCCTTTTTCTCCCATCCGCTTTCGGAAAAGGCCACCCTCTCGAGCGAGGACGAAAGCATACGCAAATTTTGGGTAAGGCACGGCATCGCCTGTCTTAAAATTGCCGAGTATTTCGCAACGGAGCTTGGCAAGCCCTGCAGCATAAACTATTGGATTCCCGACGGATTTAAGGATATTCCCGCCGACCGCACGGCGCCCAGAGCCCGTCTGAAAAAATCCTTGGATGAAATTCTTGCCACACCCTATGACAAGGAAAAGGTCATTGTGACGGTGGAGTCAAAAGTTTTCGGCATCGGTTTTGAAAGCTACACCGTCGGCTCTCATGAATTTTACATGAACTATGCCGCAAAGAACGACATTCTCTGCCTGCTTGACAACGGTCATTTTCACCCCACCGAACAGGTTGCCGACAAAATTTCCTCGATGCTGCTTTTCTCCGACAAGGTAGCCCTTCACGTTTCCCGCCCGGTAAGATGGGACAGCGATCATGTGGTGCTTTTAAACGACGACACCAAGGAAATCGCAAAGGAAATAGTAAATTGCGGTCCCGAAAGGGTCATTCTCGCGCTCGACTTTTTCGACGCAAGCATAAACCGCATTTCGGCATGGGTGGTCGGCATGAGAAATATGCAAAAGGCTCTGCTTCTTGCTCTTCTCACCCCGAACGATTATATGAAAAAGCTGCAGAACGAGCGGCGTTTCACCGAGCTTATGGCTCTCGGTGAGGAGCTTAAAATGTATCCTGCGGGAGATGTGTGGAACTTCTACTGCAAAAAGCACGGTGTTCCCGCAAAGGACGACTGGATAAAAGAAATGCTTGATTATGAGAAAAAGGTTTTAGAGGAGCGCAAATAATGTCTATCGAAAATGCGGAATTTTTTAAAGGATTTATAAGAATGGCCGACGACGGCCGGCAGCAGGGCTGGCACGAACGCAACGGAGGAAATCTTTCCTACCGCATAAAACCGGAAGAAGTTGAGGAAATAAAATCCGACCTTGTTTTTACGGGAGAATGGAAGGAAATCGGCACCTCGGTTCCCGACCTTTCGGGTGAGTTTTTCCTCGTGACGGGAAGCGGAAAATATTTCCGCAACGTAATTTTGGACCCGGCAGCAAACATCGCCGTCATCGAAATCGACGGCAGCGGAGAAAAATACAGAATATGCTGGGGACTTAAAGACGGCGGCCGCCCCACGAGCGAGCTTCCCACCCACCTTATGAACCACGAGGTCAAAAAAAGGCTGACAAAGGGACGCCACCGCGTTATATACCATGCACACACCACAAATGTCATTGCTCTGACATTCGTGCTTCCTCTCGACGATAAGATCTTCACCCGCGAGCTTTGGGAGTCGGCCACCGAATGCCCCGTCGTTTTCCCCGACGGAGTGGGCGTTGTGCCCTGGATGGTGCCGGGCGGCAGAGATATTGCCGTGGCCACCGCAAAGCTTATGGAAAAATATGATGTGGCCGTTTGGGCCCATCACGGAACCTTCGCCTCGGGAGAGGATTTCGATTTGACCTTCGGCCTTATGCACACGGTGGAAAAGGCGGCCGAAATTCTTGTTAAAATCCGTTCCATGGCAAAGACAAAGCTTCAGTCCATAACAGCCGACGATTTTAAAAAGCTCGTCAAAGTCGTTCTTTTTGATTTTACTGGCCGGTACGGCTCCGAAATAACGC
>URYV01000087.1 GCA_900552285.1 uncultured Oscillospiraceae bacterium | reverse complement strand
GAATGAACAGCGAATTTATTGTTCCAAAAGCTTTGCGAGGGCTGCTAACCTGGGGGGAAAACATTCTCGGAGACAGCTCCTCGATGCTTATTCCGTGCTCGGGGCAGGCATAATCCTGCGAAAACATCATTTCCTCCCCGTCTATGACGTCGACGATCATAAGACTGCCGTGCTCAAAGGCCGTTTCTATGGAATCGGCAAGACGGCTGCGTATTTCGGGCTTGACGACAAGACGGTCGACCACTATTTCGATGTTGTGCTTTTTGTTTTTGTCAAGCTTTATCTCCTCGGTAAGGTCATACATACTGCCGTCGACACGAACCCTGACAAAACCGCTTTTGCGGGCCGATTCGAGTTCTTTTACGTGCTCTCCCTTTCGTCCGCGGACAATGGGAGCCATAATCTGAATTTTCGTTCTTTCGGGAAGAGCGAGAATTTGGTCGACCATCTGATCCACCGTCTGCTGCTTTATTTCCCTGCCGCATACCGGGCAATGGGGAATTCCTATGCGGGCAAAAAGCAGACGCATATAATCGTGTATCTCGGTGACCGTTCCCACCGTCGAGCGGGGGTTTTTGGAGGTGGTTTTCTGGTCGATAGAAATGGCGGGAGAAAGGCCGTCTATGCTGTCCACGTCGGGCTTTTCCATTTGTCCCAAAAACATTCTCGCATAGGAAGAAAGAGACTCGATATACCGCCTTTGTCCCTCGGCATAAAGGGTGTCGAAGGCAAGGGAGGATTTTCCCGAGCCCGACACTCCGGTAAAAACGACCAGCTTGTCCCGCGGGATTGTCACGTCGATATTTTTAAGATTGTTTGCTCTTGCGCCTTTTATTACGATTTGGTCTCTCGGCATTTTCTTTACCCTCTCTTATCTCTTTAATTCTGTCCCTCAAAAAGGCGGCGTGCTCAAATTCAAGCATTTTTGAGGCGACCTGCATTTCCTTGGTCAGTTTCTTTATAAGCTGTTCCTTTTCCTTGTCGGAAAGGCGTTTGACTGCTCCCTTGTCGGGAACCTTTCCCGAAATTTCAAGCACGTCTCTAACCTCTTTGACTATGGTCTTGGGAACTATGCCGTGCTCTTCGTTATATTTTTGCTGAATAGTGCGGCGGCGGAAGGTTTCCTTTATCGCCTTTTCCATGGACGGAGTTACGCTGTCGGCATACATTATTACGGCGCCGTTGGCGTTTCGGGCGGCACGTCCCACCGTCTGCACAAGTGAGCTTTCGCTTCGCAGAAAGCCCTCTTTATCGGCGTCGAGAATAGCCACAAGGGAAACCTCGGGAATGTCAAGTCCCTCTCTGAGCAGATTTATACCCACAAGCACGTCGAATTCCCCGAGCCGCAGATCCCTTATTATCTCCATGCGCTCTATGGTATCAATATCATGGTGCATATATCTGACCTTTATACCCACACCCGTGAGATATTCAGTCAGATCCTCGGCCATTTTTTTGGTCAGCGTCGTGACAAGCACCCGTTCCTTTCGCTCCACCCGCTCGTTTATTTCCGAAACAAGATCGTCTATCTGCCCGTCGGTGGGCTTTACGGTTATTTCGGGGTCAAGAAGGCCGGTGGGGCGGATTATTTGTTCGGCCGTTTGGGCGGCGTGTTCCTTTTCGAAGGGGCCCGGTGTTGCGCTGACAAAAATCGCCTGATTTATATGGTCGTAAAATTCGTCGAAATTCAGCGGACGGTTGTCAAAGGCCGACGGCAGACGGAATCCGTAGTCCACGAGATTTTCCTTTCTCGCTCTGTCTCCGCCGTACATTCCTCTGACCTGAGGAAGCGTTACATGGGACTCGTCCACAAAAAGCAGATAATCATCGGGGAAATAGTCAAGCAGCGTAAAGGGACTGCTGCCCCTCGGGCGGCCCGACATGACTCCCGAATAGTTTTCTATTCCCTTGCACACACCGATTTCTTTGAGCATTTCCATGTCATATTCGGTGCGCTGGCGTATTCTTTGCGCCTCAAGCAGCTTGCCCTGATTCTTAAACCACTTGACCCGCTCTTCCATTTCGCTCTTAATGTCGCAAAGGGCTCTGTCCATGCGTTCCCTGTCGATAACATAGTGGGAGGCGGGATAAATCGCCACATGATTGAGGGTACTTTTGACCTCGCCCGTCAGCGCGTTTATTTCGCTTATACGGTCAATTTCGTCGCCGAAAAATTCCACCCGAACGGCATTTTCCATGGAGTAGGCGGGGAAAATTTCCACCACGTCTCCCCTGACGCGAAACTTGTTTCTCACGAAATTGACGTCGTTGCGCTCATACTGTATGTCCACAAGACGGGAGAGCAAATCATTCCTGTCCATTTCCTTGCCGGGGCGCAGCGAAACGACCATGTTTTTATAGTCGATAGGGTCGCCGAGGGTGTAGATACATGAAACGCTGGACACGATTATGACATCCCGCCGCTCGGCAAGGGACGATGTGGCCGAATGTCTCATTTTATCTATTTCGTCGTTTATGGCCGAGTCCTTTTCTATATAGGTATCGGTCCCGGGGATATAGGCCTCGGGCTGATAATAATCGTAATATGAAGCAAAATACTCCACCGCGTTTTCGGGGAAAAATTCTTTGAACTCGCTGCAAAGCTGAGCCGCAAGGGTCTTGTTATGGGCAAGAACAAGCGTCGGGCGGTTGACCTTTTCGATGACGTTTGCCATGGTGAAGGTTTTTCCCGAGCCGGTAACGCCGAGAAGCACCTGTTCCTTATAACCCTTTTCAATTCCCTTTACAAGCTTTTCTATGGCCTCGGGCTGATCTCCCGTCGGCTTATATTCGGATACAAGCTTGAATTTATCCATGATGCACCTCCGCCTTTTTCGCTCAAAAATCGCTATTATAGTATTATACCACAACATACTCCGCTCTGCAAGTGCGGCAACAGGTTTTACAATCGGGGAACCGTTTAAAACACTCTTGCTTTTTGCCGTCCGACGTGTTATAATATCACTCGATTTATAAGCTGCTGCCGAGTAGCCGGATGCAAAGCATTCGTTTACACATCGTTAGGCCTTTCGAAGATGTGTATGCGGGTGCTTATTTTTTTTGGAGGGTATATTATGATAAAAAATTATCTTTGCGGTTTTTCAAAGGGCGAGATTTTGCTTTGGTGCTCGTCGTCCGCCTTTATTATTCTGTCCTTCTGCCTGTTTGACAAGGAAAATTATCTGACGCTTGCGGCGTCGCTTGTAGGCGTCACTTCGCTCATTTTCAACGCAAAGGGAAACCCATTCGGGCAATTTCTGATGATAATTTTCAGCCTGCTTTACGGCATAATATCCCTCACCTTTTCATATTACGGTGAAATGATCACATATCTCGGTATGACCATGCCCATGGCGGTATTTGCCCTTATCTCGTGGCTGAAAAATCCATATAACGGCAACAAATCCGAAGTGAAGGTTAACTCGGTGGGCAAAAAGGAAACGGTATTCATGTGGCTTGCGGCCGCCGTCATAACGGGTGTTTTTTATTTTATACTGAGAGCCTTTAACACCGCCAATCTCATACCGAGCACGGTTTCGGTGACCACAAGCTTTGTTTCGGTGTATCTGGCTTTCAGAAGAAGTCCCTTCCACGCCTTGGCATATGCCGCAAACGATATTGTACTTATTGTTTTATGGACGCTGGCAAGCCTTGCCGATGTGCGTTATATTTCGGTAACGGTTTGCTTTGCCGCCTTTCTTATAAACGATTTATACGGCTTTATAAACTGTGGAAAAGGATAAAAAAACGCCAGCGGTCGCAGTCCGAAGCATGACTCGCAGCACCCTTTGGCTGCCAATCTTTTTGTTGACAATTCCTTGTTTTAATGTTAACATCACGGTAGAAAAAGGGGGTTTTTTCATGACCGAAAACGAGAAAATGCTTGCGGGCAAAATATACGAACCCTTCAACGACGAAATGGTGGCGCAGCGCAGCCGTGCCCATGAGCTTTCCATGAAATACAATCAGACCTTTGAGGGCGACGAGGAGATAAGAAAGGAAATTCTCGACGAGCTTATCCCCAACCGCGGCGAGGGCGTTTATCTTCAGGGGCCGATTTACTTTGACTTCGGCATAAACACCGTGTTCGGCGACCGAAGCTATGCGAACTTCAATCTGACCGTTCTCGACATCTGCCCCGTGACAATAGGACACGACGTGTTTATGGGTCCCGGCGCTTCGCTGCTCACTCCCCTTCATCCCCTCTGTCACGAGGACAGAAATCCTTATTTCGACGAAAAAATGGGAAGAATGACCGAGCGTGAATACGGCGCTCCCATTACAATCGGCGACAACTGCTGGATTGCCGGAAACGTCACGGTGTGTGCGGGAGTAACAATCGGAGAGGGCTGTGTTATCGGCGCCGGAAGCGTCGTCACAAGAGACATTCCGAAAAACAGTCTTGCCGTAGGAAACCCCTGCAGGGTTATAAGGCAAATAACCGAAGCCGACCGTCTTAAAAATCATCCCGAGCTTTTTGCCGACGACGATTTCGACCAAGTAAAATAGCCTTAAATTCAATTAAAATTCAAAGAACAACGGTTGCAAATGGCCGTTGTTCTTTTTTGATTTCAAGAGAATTTTTCGGGAAAGTATTCCTTGGAAGTGTGTCACTTTGTTGTTCCCAAATGCGGTGATATAATTTGGAAAAGAACAAATCGAGGTGAATCGGAGCGGATGAACAACAAGGAAAAATTCAAAAGTGAAAATTTAAACGGTGCTTACGGCGAGCTCGCAAGCCTGATAGGAATAGAGGCGGTTTTGAAAATCCACGCAAAATATCGCGGAACAAGTATGTTCTTTCCGGTGGAGCTTTTCAATCGGAAATACATTTCAAATCAAATTGTCAGCGAATATGACGGGCATAACATAAAACAGCTGGCCACCAAATACGGATATACTGAGAAATGGATAAGAAAAATCATAAAAGAAAACCTTAAGGAGGAGTAGGTAAAATGGAGCAAAATCAAAAAAAGCCGATAAAGATTACAAGCAAGCAGCTGCTTGTTTTTACCGTGTTCCTTGCCGTTGCGGCGGTCGTCATTTACGGGGTCTCAAGCGGCAAAAAGCAAAGCGGTAAGGTGCAAAAAAGCACCCTTCCCCTCACAGAGGAAAATTTGGTCAACGACTGGGAACGGTCGGAGGGTGAAAAAATCTGTCGGTTGGGCTTTGAATACGGCAACGAATTTTATTATTCGGAATTTTCATCTGCCGAAAAGGCAACCCCCGAGCTTACCGTCTGCAATGCGACATATAAAATCGGTGAAAGCGTTATTACCATGACCTATGAGCTTGACCTTGAAACCCACACCGACACCTACGGCATAAATCTTGCCGAGGACGGGCTGACTCTCACGGCCGTCCAAAACGGAGGAACGCTTCTTGCGGGAAAATACACCCTTGCGGGCGACGGCACGGTAAATTCTCAAAGCTCAAACAGCGCTCAAAGCGCCGACGGCTCTCAGCCCGAGCAAAACGCCGCAGCGAACCCGTCAGCAGTTTCATCGGCTCCCGATAACGGAGCGGCTCTTCAATCGGCTCAAAATCCGTCTTTCGATTGGAAAACGGTCTACACGGATTATATTCGTTCTTTGGGAGACTCGTGGCAATATACCCTTATTTATCTTGACGGCGACAACATACCCGAGCTATATGTTCAAGGCGCAAGCGAAGCAGACGGTTCCAAAATCTGCACGGTTTACGGCGGAGAGATTGCAAGTCGGGAACTCGGAACCTTCGGCAATTACTATATCCAAAAGAGCGGACTGATTTTGACCGCAGGAGGACACATGGGTTCCTATTACGACACGGTCTACTGTTTGCAAAACGGCGATTTTATCAAAAAATTCGACGGTGCATACGAAGTCGACGACAACACGGTTTATTTTGACGAAAGCGATTATAAATATAAAATCGGCGGGGCAACGGTGTCCAAAAGCGAATATGACCGTCAAAAAAACACGGTTTTCAACGATTATTACGCAACAAGCCTCGACGCGTCGCTTATGAATCGATCTCAAATTCTCAATTACATTTTATATATTTAGTTTATAACGGTTTCGGCCGTTTTAAAAAATTCAAGGAGGAAAAGGTATGAACAAAAAAACGTTGTTCCAAAACATTACCGCAATTTTCGGGGTGGTCGGAATTTTATCCCTTGTGCTGCCCTACTATGTCATTTCGGCGTCGGCCTCGGCGGCGGGTTCAAGCGGAGAGGCCTCCGAAACGGTGAACGGCATAAGCTTTATAACCGACGGCGGCGCATGGGGATATATCTTTATGATATGTCTTGCCGCGATACTTGTTTTCAACTTTTTAAAACAGCTTGAGCAGTTTAAAAAGCTTGTCAACATAATCGGCTCGGGGCTTATGATTCTTTCGCTCTTTTCGGCGCCGTCGGCGATGTCTGTTATGGGCGGGCAGTCGGAATCGGTATCGGTCAACATTTCCGTCGGACACGGAATAGGCTTTTGGCTTGCCCTCATATGCTCGCTGGGCATTGCGGGAGTTGCAATTGTCAACTTTTTAAATC
>URYV01000086.1 GCA_900552285.1 uncultured Oscillospiraceae bacterium | reverse complement strand
GGTCATATTTTTTCAAAATCTGCGTCAGGCTCAGAAGGTTGTTTAACACATCCGGCTGATCCAGCGGCAGTTTCTCGTAAAGCACGACCTCATCGCATGTCACTCCGGTAATCTTTGGTACATCCTCAATCTCGTCCGAAGAAGTCTCCACGACGAATCCGTCCTTGTCAAAATAGGCGTACTGCCCGATGGCGTCAATATAAAAGCAGCCCAGAATTCCCTTTTCGTATACCAGGACATGCACTGTATGCGGATCATCCAGCGTCACTTCCATCGTGTCGACAAAAGGCACCTTGCCGGTATCCTTGATGCGGTATTTCAGAAGAACATACAGAGAATTCCACGAATACTCATCATTTAACACCAGCTGCTCGATCTGCTCGGAAGAATAGAGCTCATTCCCCTCCACCACGACGTTTTCCACCGTGAATACTTTCCAGACGATCAGAAATGCAATCGCCAAAAGCATCAGAAGGATCAGTACAACCGTCAGTCCGATTTTCCGTCTTCTTTTCTTTTTTCTCTGTTCTCTAATCATACTTTAGGTAACCTCAAACTTTATTCCCCTTGACACGGACAGCGCAAGCCCCATTTCCGAGAGCAGAAACAGAATGGAGGTTCCACCGTAACTGACAAACGGAAGGGAAATCCCGGTATTCGGAATGGTGTTGGTCACAACGGCAATATTCAAAACCACCTGGATGGAAATATGCGCCATGATGCCGACCACAAGCAGCGCCCCGTAGAGATCTGCTGCATTGTTCGCTATCACCATAAATCTCCAGATTATCAGCAGGTATAAAAGGATCAGGCAGATTGCGCCGAAAAGTCCCAGTTCCTCACAGATGACGGAGAAGATCATATCGTTCTGCGCCTCCGGGATAAAACCGAGCTTCTGCACGCTTTCGATGTCGGAAAGCTTTACGGCAATCGTTTTTCCGTCCGCGGCGTTTGCTCCTTTTTCCGTCTTTTCCTGCCGGGTCTTTTGCTCTTGAACGGCAACGGGTTTTTGCGCCTTTTGCGTGCCGTCAAAGGAAACGGCCGTCTTTTTTTGCAAAACACTCCCGTCGGACTTTCCGCTTTCCTTCAGAATATCCTCAAGCAGCATGTTTATGGTGTTGTCCGAAACCTTTCGGGCGGGCTGCTGAGAAGCGGCCTTTTTTTTGGAAAATTCACTTAAAATATTGTCTATTTCCAGCTCAAGATTAAGCCTTTCTTTATCCATACCGCCTGTTTCCTTTCGTTTTATCTTTTTTCGGCCGCTTTATACATGAGAATTCCCGCCGCAACCGACGCGTTCAGGGAATTTATCTTACCTTTCATGGGCAGACTTACAATGACGTCGCATTTTTCCCTTACAAGACGTCCGAGCCCCTTGCCCTCGTTTCCGATCACAAGCACGCAGCCGCCCGAAAAATCCGTTTCCCGATAGTCGCGGCCGTCCATGTCGGCTCCGTAGACCCAAAGACCCTCGGCCTTGAGTCGGTCGATTTCGGAGGCAAGATTTGCCACCTTTGCGATTTTCATGTGTTCGAGAGCTCCCGCCGAGGTTTTGGAGGCGGTGAACCCGAGAGGAGCGCTCCTCCTTTTGGGAACGATTATGCCGTGAACCCCCGCGCACTCGGCCGTTCTTATAATGGCGCCCATGTTGTGCGGGTCCTCGATTTCGTCGCAAACCACAATAAACGGGGCTTCATCTCTGCTTTTTGCATATTCCAAAATTTCATCGACCGTAAAGTAACGCGCCGACGAAAGGGTCAGCGCCACGCCCTGATGAGCCGTGTGCCCGCAAAGAAAGTCCAGCTTTTTGGGCGAAACCTCCTTGACGATTATGCTGCGCTTTGCACACTCGGCAAGTATTCTTGCGATTTTTCCGTTGTCCTTTTTGCCCGAAACAAGCAGGCTTTCGATTTCTTTTCCCGAACGAAGCGCCTCGATCACGGGATTTATACCGCAGACAACGTCCTCTCTTACCTTGTTTTCAAGCTCAGTTTTTTCCATACATCTTGTCCCTCATCATATTATTATACACAATATATAATAGCACACAACATTACAAAAGGAAACCTTTTTTTGTCCGTTTTTTTATTTTTCGCCTTTTTTCGCAAAAATAAATTTTACCTCGGCGAAGCATTACTTTTTAAAGCCGTTTTTCCCAAAAGCCTCCCTTTGCGCCAAAAAATCTCTGTATCCCGCATGAACGCTGGGACTCTACCCACGGTATAGTCCGAAAAAATTCTCTACCGGGCGTGTTTTTTTAATAGAAAAAGAAATTTGCTCAGTAGGTTGATAATATATGATTATTGTGATAGGCTTTGTTTGTCGGGCAAGCCCGAGAGAAATCGGAAAGAGGATTTTTTATGACTGTACTTTTTACTGACACTTCGGCCAATCTTCCGAAGGAAGCATATCAGAAGCACAACATCAAGGTCATTCCCTATTCATATTTTTACGAGGACAGCGACGAAAATCTCGCCCTGTCGGATTTTGACGGCAAGAGCTTTTATGACGAAATGAGAAACGGCCGCGTGGTCAACACCTCCATGATAAACCCCGGTACCTTTGAAAGCTATTTTGAAAAGGCTCTCGAGGAGGGTCATGACGTTCTTTATGTGGGAATGTCGTCGGGACTGAGCGGTTCCATAAACATGGCCGAAAACGTCGCCGAAGAATTAAGAGAGCGTTTTCCCGAGCGGACGGTGGAAATAGTCGACTCGGTGGCCGCCTCTCTCGGCGAGGGCTTTTTGGTGCTTGACGCAGCCATGTATCTTGACCGCGGCATGACCGCTTCCGAGGTGGCCGAAAAAATCCGCCGCCGCATTCCGAAAATGTGCCAATGTCTCACCGTTGACGACATAAATTATCTCAAGCGCACGGGCAGGGTTTCGGGTCCCGTGGCCCTTATCGGCTCGCTGCTCAACATCCGCCCTCTTCTCAGAGGCAACAGCCACGGAAAAATCGTCATGTACGGCAAGGTCAGAGGCGCAAAGGCCGCCCTTTCCGCTCTCGCCGACCGATATGAGGCGCAGGTTCTTGACAAGGCGGCGCCCGTGGGAATCGCCCATGCCGACAATCCCGATGCGGCGACATATCTTCTTGAGCTGCTCAGAGAAAAGGGTTTTATCGGAAAGAGCATGACCGTTTATTATGAGCCTGTGACCGGCTCCCATGTAGGCCCCGGAACGGTGGCGCTGTTTTTCTACGGCAACAATAAAATATTATAAGTCGACGTTTGCGGCTTGTCATAAGAAAAAGCTCCCTCAAAGAATTTTTGAGGGAGCTTTGCTGTTTTTTAAAGATTATTTTTTATAGAGACGGCAGATCTTTTCGGCCGCTTCAAGCACGGATTTTCTTAAACTCTCGGGGCGCAGAACCTCAACCGAATCGCCGAAGCTGACAATATCGGCAGTCAGCCCCGCGCTTTGCGCCATGGACACCTTGAATGTGAAACAGCCGTCGGAAAGCGCTCTTATGCGAATGTCGTCCCCGAATCGGTCAAACATCTGCTCCAGCATTTCGTTTTTGCATTTAAGCTCCACCGTTTCGGTCTTTCCTCCGAAGGCGTTGGAGATTTTTCTCGCATAGTCGGCCACGTCAAAGGTATTTTTATATTCCGAAACCTCCTCAAAGCTGCGGGAGGGACTGTCGGTTATTTCGGCCGATTTTATGCGGTCGAGGCGAAGATGCATGAGATTGTCGTATTTTTCGTTGTTTCCTATGAGATAATAGCGGTCGTCCTCCCAAAGCAGAGCATAGGGGCTGACGGTGAATTCCTTCGACTCGGTGGCGATTTTACCTCCCCACTGAGCCTTGCGGCGGCGGTAGGTGCAATGGATTTTCCTGCTCTCCGAAATGGCCCGCTGAATTTTGTCTATGTTATAATATATCTCTTCGTTTTTTTCCTTTTTGCGGTTTTCGAGGAAAAGCTGCTTTTTTATTTCGGCGCCCTGATTTTCGCTTAAAGAGCCGCACAGATTGTCCACAAGCTCCCGACTCTTGTTGCCCGTGATAAATTCGGCCGACAGCACGGCGTCGCACAGCAGCCTTATTTCCACCGGGTCCCAATCCCGCGACACGAGGTAAAACCCGCTTTTGACCGAACGGGTCTTTAAAATGTCGAGGCCGAAATCCCGAAGCTCCTGTATGTCGGAGTAAACCGATTTACGCTCGGCAAAAATTCCCCGTTTCTCAAGCTCGGCAACAATTTCGTCGGCGGTCAGCGGATGCTGTTCGTCGGTCTTTTTATTCAAAATATCGGCCACATGAAGCAGCTTTTGCTTTTGCGAAGAATTTCCCGCCATGGTTTTTCCTCCTAAAAAAGCGAATTTCAAAACAAGGTTTCAAAATTCGCTCGAATAATAATCAACAGCTCTACCGCTTGAAAACACAAACGGCGGTTTTGCAAAGTATTTTAAGGTCGAGACCCACCGAAAAATTCATGGTGTAATCAAGGTTGATGGCCATTTTGTCGGGGAGAATTTCCTCGATGTAAAACCGCTCGGGATCGTCGGCGTCCTTAAGCATATCATTTTCACAGCTGTATTTAAGGCTCGACTGCCCCGTGACACCCGGGCGAAGCAACAGACTTGCCATCATTTCCGGGGTATATTCGTCAACATATCGCTTGACCTCGGGGCGGGTGCCCACAAGGCTCATGTCTCCCTTGAGAATGTTTATCATTTGGGGGAGCTCGTCGACGCTTGTCTTTCTCAGCACATATCCGACGGAAGTTATGCGCGGGTCGCGCCCTCCGACGGTTATCTGCGCGCCCTTTTTGTCGGCGTCGGTAACCATGGTTCGGAATTTTATTATCTTAAAGGGCTTGCCGTAAAGCCCGACGCGCTGCTGAAGATAAAAAACGGGGCCCTTGGAGCTCACCGCAACGGAAACGGCGGCAACAAGGAAAATCGGTGAAAGCACAACAAGCACAATAAGCGCGACCGCAATGTCGAAAAGCCTTTTTAAAAAAAGCTGAAATCTCTTTTTGCTCAGACTTTCGAAATAGGGTCTCACTTCCTCAAGCCGAACCGCATCGGGGAGACGGTCGAATTGCCGTATCATTTAATTCTCGCCTTTCTATGCCTTGTGATTAAAGGTGGGAACAAGCTCCCTTACCAGATCAAACATCACATGAATGTCCTCTTCCTTAACCGAGGCCTCAAGCTCCTTTATGGTTGAGGCAAGCCACGATTCGTCAAAGGCCATGGGCTTCATAATCATAATCTTCTTGTTTGAAGTGCGGTCGACGTCCTCGTCGGCAAGGCTGATTTCCTCAAACAGCTTTTCACCGGGACGAAGGCCCGTATATATGATCTTTATGTCCTTGTCCGGTTCAAATCCCGAAAGACGGATCATATCCTTTGCAAGGTCGCTTATAAGCACCGGCTGACCCATATCGAGAACGAATATTTCTCCGCCCTTTGCCATGGCTCCCGCCTCAAGCACGAGCTGGCAGGCCTCGGGAATGGTCATAAAATAGCGGCGCATTTCGGGGTGGGTGACTGTGACGGGGCCGCCCTTTGCAATTTGGTCTCTGAAGAAGGGCACGACGCTGCCGTTTGAGCCGAGCACGTTTCCGAAACGCACGGCGGCAAAATCGGTGTCGGACACGGTGTCCATCATCTGCATGACAAGCTCGGTTATGCGCTTGGAGGCGCCCATGATGTTGGTGGGGTTGACCGCCTTGTCGGTGGAAATGGTTATAAACTTTTTAACGCCGTGCATTATGGCAACCTGACAAACGTTGACCGTTCCCATGACGTTGTTCTTTATGGCTTCTCTCGGATTTATCTCCATCATGGGGACGTGTTTGTGAGCCGCCGCATGAAACACTATTTCGGGATTGAATTCGTCAAAAATCTCGGTTATTCTGGCTCTGTCACGAATGGAGCCGAGACGGACGACAAATTTACCGGCGTAATTCTGCTTAAACTCGTTATCGACAAAGAAAAGACCGTTTTCGTTGAAATCGACAACCACAAGCTTTTTGCAGCCGAAACGAAGCACCTGACGGCAAATTTCGCTGCCTATCGAGCCTGCGCCGCCGGTGACAAGCACAACCTTGTCCTTTATGAAATTTTCCACAACATCCATGTTGAGGGAAACGCTGTTGCGGTGGAGCAGCTGTTCGAGATTTATCTCTCTCATGACCATGTTTTTTGGCTCGCTGTCCGATTCCTCGATGGTTCCGAAACGGCGGGTGCGGCAATTATGCTTTTTGCATATGTCGAGTATGCCGAGAATGGTCTCACGCTCGGCCGTGGGAATGGCGATAACGACCTGCTTTACGCCCATATTTGTAATGGTGTCGTTGAGCTTGTCCTTTCCGCCGACGATTTTAACTCCCTCGATTTTCCTGCCGTGGAGGGACGCGTCGTCGTCCATGAGAGCCACGACCCTCATGTTCATTTCGGGATGTCCGTTGATTTTTTTAAGAAGATAGGTGCCGGTCTCTCCCGCGCCGTAGATAACCACGGGATCGGCATTTTTGTTGTGCAGGTGATGGTCACGGGGGACCACGCCGTCACTTCCATGCCGGCATGATAGG
>URYV01000085.1 GCA_900552285.1 uncultured Oscillospiraceae bacterium | reverse complement strand
AGCCTCCTCAAGCGCCGCACGGGCAAATTTAAAGAAATATGCAGGACCGCTTCCGCTTAAAGCGGTGACGGCAGAAATGTCCTTTTCCTCAACAACGGCGGCTTTTCCGCAACTGTTGAAAATATCAAAAACAGGAGCAAAAAACTCGTCGGAAACGTCGTCCGGTTTTACAAGAGCAGAGGCGCCTCCCGAAACAAGCATGGGTGTGTTTGGCATCACACGAATTGTGTGAATGTCACCGAACACCTTTTTAATATCGAAAATCTTAATTCCTGCCATAATCGAGACTATACAGTCTGTATTATTTGCAAGTCCCGAAAAGCTTTGAGAACATTCTCGGAAGACTTGGGGTTTTATACAAAGAAATGTATATGTTCTGCCGTCAAAAGCCTCTTTTGCGCCGGTGCAAATATGCATACCATATTTTGCGAAACGTTTGCTTTTTTCGATGTCGGTATCATATATGTAGATGTTTTCGGGTTTTATGTAACCCGTCTTTCGAAGGGTTTCTATAATTGCCGAGGCCATATTGCCCGCCCCGATAAAACCGATTGACATAATCATGATACACGTCGCTCCGATCAAGTTAAACTCAACCTCTATACTATACCTTATTTTATTTGAATTATCAAGGGAAAAATCAAGTTGTTACGAAATTTTAACCTTTCAAAGCACGATTATGTAAACAACATTATGTTATCTTAAGCGAATGTTATGTAAATTACTTTATGTAAACCACATCATATATTGAAACGGCAGCTGCCTTTGATACAACAACTGCCGTTTTTGCTATTTCATTCTTCTTTTTCCCGCACGGTTGACTCCGAACACGCTGCCCGCAATCGAACAGATAATCACCGTGACAAGTCTCAGTAAGGTAAGCAGCGAAAAATTGCCGCCGAGCGCCAACCCGACAATTGTTATCGCTGCGAAAATCCCGAGTCCGATGATGACTCCGATTTTAATTCCGTCCTTTTTGTTTTCCTTTCCGGCCTTTGCCGCCGCACAGAACCCCCCTGCCCCGCACACGACGAGTGAAAGCAAATTCAGCGTTCCGTCATTCAAATCTCTGAATGTCAGAATAACCGCCGCCGCGGTGTATAAAATCAGCATGACGATAAGTCCGAACAAACCGCCCTTAAAACAGCACTTAATCCTTTTTGTATATTCTTCGTTCATAAAAAAACCTCCGCAAATAACCTGTTAAAGATTATTCGCAGAGGTCTTTAATTATTCCGATTTATTTCTTTTTGGAATCCGCAGAAGCGTCATCGTCGGCATGAACGGTAAGATTGGTCTGAATAGCCCAACGAGCCATTCTGTATTTGCTGCGGTCGGGACCGGATTCAATAATAAAGGAATCTTCCTTGACAGCAACAACGCGGCCGTAAATACCGCCGATGGTGATTATTTCATCGCCGATTTGGATGTTGTTACGCATCTTGTCCTCTTCTTTTTGTTTCTTTCTCTGAGGACGGATGAGAAGAAAATACATAATGCCGAAAATGACGGCCATATATATGAGCATCAACCAAAGAGATTGTCCGCTTCCGTTTGCGGCGGTGTCCATTGCAATTGCCATTTTTTTTACCTCCAAAACTTTATCCCGTTAATTATATATCAAATTAGTATTATTTGCAAGAAAAAAATATCAAATTTACAAAATATTAAATTCTGCGGGAGAGTATGGGCAGCATTTGTTCCTTATACTCCGTAAATCTGTCCTCGTCAAGAGCAAGCCTTATTTCCTCCATAAGGGTATTATAGAACCAAAGATTGTGCATGACGGCAAGCCTCATTCCAAGCATTTCCTTTGCAACAAGCAGATGGCGTACATATGCCCTGCTGAAATTCCGACAAACGGGACAACCGCATTCCCTGTCGATGGGGTCGGTGTCGAGGGCGTATTTGGCATTGTTGATGTTTATAACGCCGCTTTTGGTGAAAAGGTGGCCGTGGCGTGCATTTCTGCTCGGCATGACGCAGTCGAAAAGGTCCACTCCCCTTTCCACCGACTCGAGAATGTTGGCCGGAGTTCCCACTCCCATGAGATAACGGATTTTATCATCAGGAGCAAAGGGCTCGACCGCCGAAATAATTCTGTACATATCCTCGGCCGGCTCACCCACGGCAAGACCGCCTATTGCATAACCGTCCAAATCCAGCTTTGCAATCTGTTTCATGTTTTCGATTCTCAGATCGTCGTAAACGCAGCCCTGATTTATTCCGAAAAGCAATTGGTTTTTATTGACCGTATCCTCAAGAGAATTAAGTCTTTTCATTTCCTCCTTGCACCGCGCAAGCCACCTGACGGTTCTTTCGGAGGATTTTTTGGCATATTCATATTTTGCGGGATTTTCCACACATTCGTCAAAGGCCATTGCAATGGTAGAACCGAGGTTTGACTGGATTTGCATACTCTCCTCCGGCCCCATAAAAATTTTATGTCCGTCGATGTGAGAGTTGAATTCCACCCCTTCTTCGGTTATATGACGCAGCTTTGCAAGGGAAAAAACCTGAAATCCGCCGCTGTCGGTGAGAATGGGGCCGTCCCATCGGGTGAATTCGTGAAGTCCTCCGAGGGTTTTGACGTTTTTGTCACCGGGGCGAAGATGAAGGTGATAGGTATTTGAAAGCATGACCTGACACTTGACCTGCTTTAGGTCGAGGGCGGACAGTCCACCTTTTATGGCGGCGCAGGGGGCGACATTCATAAACGCAGGGGTTTCAAAAGAACCGTGAACGGTGGTAAAACGCCCTCTTCTTGCCGTTCCTTCTTTTTTTATCAGTTTAAACATTTAAAAACTCCGTTAAAATGGATTTGGTTTAATTTTAAAGTATAACCATGGCGTCGCCGAAGCTGAAAAAGCGATATTTTTTCTCTACGGCGATTTTGTAGGCATTCATGGTATGCTCGTAACCCGCAAAGGCCGAGACGAGCATTATAAGCGTGCTTTCGGGGAGATGAAAATTGGTTACGAGACCGTCCATGCATTTGAATTTATAGCCGGGATATATGAAAATATCGGTTTTGCCCGAGCATTCCTCCATTGTCCCGTCGTCCTTCGCAGCGGCCTCAAGGGTTCGGCAGCTGGTTGTACCGATGCAAATAACGCGTTTTCCGGCCTTTTTTGTGGCGTTGATCAGCTCGGCCGTGCTTTTGGGAACATAATATCTTTCGGTGTGCATAAGATGATCTTCGATTTTTTCTTCCTTAACCGGGCGGAAGGTTCCGAGCCCCACATGAAGGGTGACATATCCGATGTTTATACCCTTTTCCACAAGCGTTGCAAAAACCTCGTCGGTGAAGTGCAGACCCGCCGTGGGAGCGGCGGCCGAACCGAGGTGCTTTGCGTATATCGTCTGATACCTTGAATTGTCTTTAAGCTTTTCGGTAATGTAAGGCGGAAGAGGCATGTTTCCGATTTCGTCGAGAATTTCGTAAAAATTCCCGTCATATTCAAATTTAACGACCCTGTTTCCGTCGTCCTTTACATCGACCACTTCACAGGACATCTTGCCTTCGCCGAAGGAAAAACGGTCGCCCTTTTTGGCCTTCTTTCCCGGGCCCGCAAGACATATCCATGCTCCGTCCGGCTGCTGCTCGAGCAGCAGGAATTCCACAACCGCCCCCGTGGGGATTTTTGTGCCGTAAAGACGCGCGGGAAGAACCTTTGTATCATTTAAAATTACCGTATCTCCTTCATTTAAAAGGCTCGGTAAATCGTAAAATTTCAGGTGTTCGATTTCGCCTGTTTTTCGGTTGAGATGCATGAGCGAGGAGTTGTCACGCTTTTCACAGGGGTGCTGAGCAATAAGCTCGGCGGGCAGGTCGTAAAAAAAATCGCTTTTATTCATATTTTCCCTCTTATTTCGTTTGACAAAGTAAAGCTTAAATGATATTATAATTAGAAGTAATTTGTATTATAGTACAGTTGCGGTTTTTTTACAAGCCATTTATTGATTTTGGAGGGACAAAATTATGAAAAAATATAATGTCGGTATTATCGGTGCAACCGGAATGGTCGGTCAGCGATTTGCCACCCTGCTTGAGAACCACCCTTGGTTTAATGTTGCGGCTCTTGCGGCCAGCAGCCGTTCGGCAGGTAAAAAATACGAGGACGTTGTTTCGTCCCGTTGGGCAATGGACACCCCTATCCCAGAGAGCATGAAGGACATGGTTCTTTTTGACGCTCAGGCCGACAAGGAAAAGGTCGCCGAAATCTGTGATTTCGTTTTCTGCGCCGTCGACATGAAAAAGGATGAGATATTGGCTCTTGAAGAGGCTTATGCAAAGCTTGAATGCCCCGTTGTTTCCAACAACAGCGCCAATCGCGGCACCCCCGACGTGCCCATGGTGGTTCCCGAGCTTAATGCCGATCACATCGAGATAATCAAGGCTCAGCGAAAGAGACTCGGCACCAAAAAAGGATTTGTGGCCGTTAAGTCCAACTGCTCTCTTCAGTCCTATGTTCCCGCCCTTTTCCCTCTTGAGAAATTTGAGCCCGAAAAGGTTCTTGTCTGCACTTATCAGGCTATTTCCGGCGCCGGAAAGACCTTTGAGCGTTGGCCGGAAATGATTGACAATGTTATTCCCTACATCGGCGGAGAGGAAGAAAAATCCGAGCAGGAGCCTCTTAAGATTTGGGGTCACATTGAGGGCGATAAGATCGTCAATGCAACCCGTCCCGCTTTTACGGCTCAGTGCATACGCGTGCCCGTTACCAACGGTCACCTTGCCGCCGTTTTTGTCACCTTCAAAAAGAAACCCACCATCGAGGAAATTAAAAAGACGTGGAAGGAATATGCCGGCGAGGCACAGCGTCTTGAGCTTCCCAGCGCTCCCAAGCAGTTCCTTAACTATTTTGAAGAGCCCGACCGTCCTCAGATTCACTCGGAAAGAGAGCTTGAGCACGGAATGGCCATTTCCATGGGCAGACTTCGCGAAGATACGCAGTATGACTATAAATTTGTTTGCCTTTCCCACAACACCCTTCGCGGCGCTGCCGGCGGTGCTGTGCTTCTTGCCGAGCTTCTTGCGGCAAAGGGCTATATGGACTGAGTGCCCATTAAGTAAGTATTTAACGATATTTTAACTCCGCGTCGCGGGAATAAAATCCCGTGCGCCGCGGTCTAATTTCAGGGAGGAATTTATTATGGCGTCAATTTTTACGGGAGTGGCGACCGCCCTTATCACCCCTATGAACGAGGACGGTTCGGTAAATCTTTCGAAAATCGATGAAATTGTTGAAGAGCAGATAGAAGGCGGAGTTGCCGCAATCGTTTCCTGCGGAACAACCGGCGAAGGAAGCACCTTGAGCCGCGATGAACACGTTGAGGTCATGCGCCACACCATTAAAGCCGTTAACCACCGTATTCCCGTCATTGCCGGGACCGGAAGCAACGACACCGCTTTTGCCGTCGAGCTTTCCAAAGAGGCCGAGGAAATGGGTGCCGACGGTCTGCTGCTTGTTTCGCCTTATTATAACAAGGCCTCGCAGAAGGGTCTTGTCGAGCACTACACCTATATTGCCGACCGAGTCAATATTCCGATAATTCTCTACAATGTTCCCTCCCGCACGGGCACGAATATTGCCTGCGAAACATATAAGGTTCTGTCGGCTCACAAAAACATCGTGGCCGTTAAGGAGGCAAACGGTGATATTTCGAGCGTAGCTCACACCGTTTCGCTTTGCGGCGACAGTCTTGACATTTATTCCGGCAACGACGATCAGGTTATTCCCATGATTTCTCTCGGGGGCAAGGGAGTAATTTCGGTGTTTTCAAACTTTGCTCCCAAAACCATGTCGGAAATAACCGGTCTTGCTCTTGAGGGAAAATTCAAGGAAGCAACCGCTTTGCAAAGCAAATATCTTGAGCTGATGAACAGCATGTTTATCGACGTTAACCCCATTCCCGTCAAAGAAGCCATGAATCTTCTCGGGTATAATGTCGGCCCCTGCCGCCTTCCCCTTTGCTCCACCACTCCTGAAAAGCTTGAAAAAATCAAGGCGGCTCTCAAGGGAGTAAATCTTCTTTAAATTAAACGGATGTGAAAACTATGGTAAAAATTTTTCTTTCGGGCTGTAACGGCCGTATGGGGCAGGTCATCATTTCCTGCGTTGCCGCAAGAGACGACTGTGAAATTGTCGGAGGAGCCGATATTTTCAATGAGCAAAAAAACGAATTTCCCGTCTATTCCGACATAAAGGAGTTTGACGGCGAGTGTGACGTGATTATTGACTTTTCCAACCCTGCGGCTCTCGGCGGCTTGCTTGAATTCTGTCTTGACAAAAAGGTGCCCGCCGTGCTTGCGACTACGGGATATTCCGAGGAGCAAAAGCAGCAGATTTCCGAGGCATCCAAAACGGTTCCGATTTTTTACACGGCTAATATGTCAATCGGCGTAAATCTTATTGCCGAACTGTGTAAACGTGCCGCCACCGTGCTTGAGGACGATTTTGACATTGAAATTGTCGAGGCTCATCATAATCAAAAACTCGACGCTCCGTCCGGAACGGCGAATATGCTTGCCGACGCGGTTATGGAAGG
>URYV01000084.1 GCA_900552285.1 uncultured Oscillospiraceae bacterium | reverse complement strand
GTACGGTCGTGGGTCAGGAAGAATCGCTGCAGCGCGGCGACGCGGTCGCACACCATGAGCGATTTTGCGAAATTCTGCGGCGAAAACGAGGTGTCCCTCGGAATAATAAACGTTCCGCCCGAAGGCGCTCAGGACGCTTTCGAGCTGTTATACGAAAACGGAATAAAGGCGGTCTGGTGCATGACGCCCTGCCGTCTTTCCACCCCGCCCGACGCGGTGGTTGAATATGAAAATATGGTGGCCTCGTCGGCATACCTTAAAATGCAGATAGATCAAAGGAGAACAAAATGAAACTTGACAGAATAATCGCCGTGAGAAACAGCAAAACCGTATACTGCGAAGGAGATCACAGCTTTAAGGTTTTCAACAAGGACCACAAAAAATCCGACGTGCTTAACGAAGCTTTGAATCAGGCCCGCCTTGAGGAAACGGGTCTTAATATACCCAAAATCCTGGAGGTCACCGTTATAAACGGCAAGTGGGCCATTGTGTATGAACACATCAAGGGTAAGTCGCTTTCTCAGCTTATGGCCGAGCAGCCCGAGAAATTCGACGAATATCTTGATATGTTCGCCGACCTTCAGCTTGACGTGCTGTCGAGAAACTGCCCCGAACTTGTGCCTCTTAACGACAAGATAACCCGCAGCATCTGCGACACCGATTTTCCCGCCACCGTGCGCTATGATTTGCTCAACCGCCTGGGCGAAATGCCCCGCCACAGCAAAATCTGCCACGGCGACTTCAACCCCTCAAACATCGTCGTTTCCACCGACGGCACGCCCTACATTCTCGACTGGTCCCATGCCGCAAAGGGCAACGGTTCGGCCGACGTGGTGGGCAGCTATCTCTATTTTCTGTATAACAACGACGAAGCAACCGCCGAAAAATATCTTGATTTGATTTGTGAAAAGAGCGGAAGAACGAAGGAATATATAAAATCGTGGCTGCCCATTATCGCCGCCGCGAAATCTGCCAAGGGAATCTCCGAGGAAATGAAATTCTATGCCTCGGTGGTAAATAAATTCATTTAAAAAAGCGTATTGACCCTTCACGGCATAAACTTTCCTATACGAGCGACTTTTTTGAAGGGTCACTTCGCGAAAATTAGGAGGAAGATTTATGAAAGTAACGGTATGTATCGGTTCGTCCTGCCACATTAAGGGCTCCCGCGTGGTGGTTGAAAGACTGCAGGAGCTTGTGGCCGAAAACGATCTCGGCGGCAGCGTCGAACTTGCGGGAACCTTCTGTATGGGTAAATGTCAGGAAGGCGTCTGCGTTACCGTGGGAGACAAATTCTTTTCGGTAAGTCCCGGAACGGTGGACGAGTTTTTCGAAAAGGAAATAAAACAAAAGGTGAAAAAATAAATGATAATTCAGATATGTGTCGGCTCGTCCTGCCATCTTAAGGGCTCGGAGCGCCTTGTGGAGCTTTTTCAGTCCAAAATTTCCGAGCTTTCTCTTTCCGACGAGGTGACGCTTGCGGGCAGCTTCTGCACCGGAAGATGCAACCGCGAGGGCGTTACGGTCATAATCGACGATGAGGTTTTCACCGGCCTGACGCCCGAAAAGTTTGACGGTTTTTTTGATGACAACGTGTTAAAAAAGCTATCGGGGGAATAATACATGGATTGCCTTACCTTAAAAAAATCAAACTGCAAAAACTGTTATAAATGTATCCGCCATTGCCCCGTGAAATCCATAAGATTTTCCGGAAACCAGGCGTATATAATCGGAAACGAATGTATTCTGTGCGGTCAATGTTTTGTAGTATGTCCTCAGGACGCAAAGCAAATAGTTGACGAAACCGAAAAGGTCAGAGTGCTTCTTCAAGGCGGCGAGCCGGTCATTGTCAGTCTTGCACCCTCCTTTGTGGCAAATTACGAGGGCGTGGGAATAGGCGCCATGAAAAGCGCCCTTAAACAAATCGGTTTCTACGACGTGGAGGAAACCGCCGTCGGGGCCACCATTGTCAAAAACGAATACGAGCGCATGATAGACGAGGGAACAAGGGACGTTATAATTTCCTCCTGCTGTCATTCGGTCAACTTGCTCATTCAGAAATATTTCCCCGAGGAGCTTGATTTTCTCGCCGACGTGATTTCGCCCATGCAGGCTCATTGCCAGGACATAAAAAGGCGTTATCCCGACGCAAAAACGGTCTTTATCGGCCCCTGCGTCGCAAAAAAGGACGAGGCTCAGAATTATGAGGGCTTTGTGGACGCGGTGCTCACCTTCGACGAGCTGACTGCGTGGCTCAAGGCCGAAAACATCGAGCTTAAAAGGGAACTCGACCAAAACGAGCACAGCCGGGCGAGATTTTTCCCCACCACCGGCGGAATATTAAAGACCATGACCAAGGATAATCCCGATTACACCTATATGGCCATTGACGGAACCGAAAACTGCATTGCCGCCTTAAAGGACATCGAAAGCGGAAAAATTCATCATTGCTTTATTGAGATGTCGGCCTGCGCGGGAAGCTGCGTCGGCGGCCCCGTTATGGAAAAATTCCACCGTTCGCCCGTTAAGGACTTCGTGTCGGTGGCAAAGTTTGCCGGCAAGGAGGATTTCGAGGTCGAGCAGCCCGACCGCCGCTCCCTCGGCAAGGATTTTACCGTTATCGAGCGACGCCTTTTGCCTCCGTCGGAAAACGAGATAAGGGAAATTCTTCTTCAAATGGGAAAGACCAAGCCCTCCGACGAGCTTAACTGCGGCTCCTGCGGATATAATACCTGCCGCGAAAAGGCCGTCGCGATTTATCACGGAAAGGCCGAGATTTCCATGTGTCTGCCCTATCTTAAGGACAAGGCCGAGAATTTCTCCGACACCATTACGAGAAATACTCCCAACGGCCTCATTGTGCTTAACGAAAAGCTCGAGGTTCAGCAGATAAACAAGGCGGCTCTCAAAATTCTTAACATTCGCTATGCCTCAGATATAATGGGGGATCAGGTGGTGCGCGTGCTCGACCCGGCGGATTTTGTTAAGGTTTTAAGTTCGGGCAGGGATTTGCACAACAAGCGGGTTTATCTTGCCGAATATGAAAAATATGTGGAAGAGACCATTGTATACGATAAGGAATATCGGCTTCTTGTATGTATCATGCGCGACGTGACCGAAGAAGAGGTTCAGCGTGAAAAGAAGGAAAGCATAAGCCGCCAGACGGTGGAAATCGCCGACCGCGTTGTGGACAGACAGATGCGTATTGTTCAGGACATTGCCTCTCTTCTGGGCGAGACTGCCGCCGAAACCAAGATTGCCTTAACCAAGCTTAAGGAGTCGATAAACGATGAATAATCTTTGCGCGGATATAGGCTGGAAAAGCATAAATCACGAGGGCGAACAGCTTTGCGGCGATCATGTGGACATTATCGAGCAAAACGAAAACTCCACCGTTATCGTCCTTGCCGACGGGCTGGGGAGCGGGGTAAAAGCGAGTATTCTGTCGACGCTCACCTCCAAAATAATCTCAACTATGATGGCCGAGGGGCTTGCTCTCGAGGAATGTGTGTCCACCATTGCGGCCACACTTCCCATTTGCTCCGAGCGGGGAGTGGCTTATTCCACCTTCACAATTATCCATATCATCGACAATTCCACCGTCGAGCTTATACAGTATGACAATCCTCTTGTCATATGGATAAGGGACTGCGAAATTTACGATTATCCCAAAAGCGAGCTTAACATCGACGGGAAAAAGATATATAAATCGGTCATAAAGCTTCAGGAAAACGACATTTTCATCGCCATGAGCGACGGCTGTCCCCATGCCGGAATAGGACTTGCCTATAATTTCGGCTGGAAAAGGGAGGACATTGCCGAATTTATGAAAACCATAGCCCATGTGGGATACACCGCAAAAACTCTTTCCACCATGCTTGTGGACGAATGCGACAAGCAATACGGCTATCACCCCGGCGACGACGCCACGGCCTGCGTTGTGCGTATAAGAAAAAGAGAGCCCATGAACCTTTTGTTCGGCCCTCCGAGAAACCGCGACGACTGCGACCGCATGATGTCTCTGTTCTTCTCCAAGGAAGGCAAGCACATTATATGCGGCGGCACCACATCTTCGATTGCGGCAAAATATCTCGGAAAGCCGCTTAAAGCGAGTCTGAGCTTCGAGCGCAGCGACGTTCCGCCAATTGCCGAAATTGAAGGCGTTGACCTTGTCACCGAAGGTGTCATAACAATAAATAAGGTCATCGAATATGCCGAGGACGCTCTTGGAGACAACGAAAAATACGGTCAATGGAGCGTTCAGCGGGACGGTGCCTCGCTCATTGCGCGAATGCTTTTTGAGGAAGCCACCGACATAAACTTTTTTGTGGGTCGGGCGGTCAACCCCGCTCATCAGAACCCCGATCTGCCCATAAATTTCAACATTAAAATGAATTTGGTGACCGAGCTTTCGGATTGCCTTAAGAAAATGGGCAAGCGAATTAAGGTAAGTTATTTCTAACAGTCGTTTTTGAGACGGCGAGGGAGGATTTTATGAGAAAATTTGATACAAAGGTACAGCATCTTAAATATAAGGTGCTCCGTGAGGTCGCACGGCTTGCGTGGAATGACACGCTGCTTGAAAAGGTGCTCGACATTCCCAAAATCATCGTGCCGGGAAACACCCCGACCATGAGATGCTGCGTTTATAAGGAACGCGCCATTTTAAGCGAGCGAGTCAAGCTTGCCATGGGCGGAGACATAGACAACCGAAATGTCATCGAGGTTATCGAAACCGCCTGCGACGAATGCCCCATGGGCGGATACGAGGTCACCAACACCTGCCGCGGCTGTCTTGCCCACAGATGTGAGGATGTTTGCCGTTTCGGCGCCATTTCTTTTGACCACAATCATGTGGCGCATATCGATAAGTCAAAATGTAAGGAGTGCGGAGCCTGTTCCAAGGTCTGCCCCTACACCGCCATTATAAGCCGCCGCCGTCCCTGTGAAAACGCCTGCAAAATTAAGGCCATTAAGATGAACGAGAACAAGGCGGCCTCCATTGACAACGACAAGTGCATATCCTGCGGCGCCTGCGTTTATCAGTGCCCCTTCGGCGCCATAACCGACAAGTCCTATATTCTTGACGTTATCGACATAATCAAAAAGAGCGATAACAACAAAAAGTATAAAGTATATGCCGTGGTTGCCCCCGCAATTTCAAGTCAGTTTACCTATGCAAAGCTTGGGCAGGTCATAACCGGGCTTAAGGAACTCGGCTTCCACACCGTTGTCGAGGCGGCTCTCGGTGCCGACATGGTTGCCGACGCCGAGTCGAGAGAGCTTGCCGAAAAGCAGTTCTTAACAAGCTCCTGCTGCCCCGCCTTTGTAAGCTATATCGAAAAATCCTTCCCCGACCTTAAGCCCTTTGTTTCTCACAACTTGTCTCCCATGGCCACCATCTCCAAGTATATTAAGGAGCATGAGGCGCCCTGCAAGATCGTCTTTATCGGACCCTGCACCGCAAAGAAGGCCGAGGTTCAAAAGGACGAGGTCAAGCCATATGTTGACGCGGCAATGACCTTTGAGGAGCTTCAGGCGCTTTTCGACAGCAAGGACATCGACATAACCACCCTTGAGGAGGGCGTGCTTGACAACGCCTCCTATTTCGGAAGAATTTTCGCCCGCTGCGGAGGCCTTGCCGACGCCGTGGCACAGGGACTCAAGGAGCACGGTGAGCAAGATTTCGAGCTTAAAGCCGTTTCCTGCGACGGAATCGAGACCTGCCGAATGGCTCTTCTCAAAAAGAGCAAGGGCAAGCTCGACGCAAACTTTATCGAAGGTATGGCCTGCGTCGGCGGCTGCATCGGCGGTGCCGGCTGTCTGACCCACGGTGAAATCAACAAGGCCAAGGTCGACAGATACGGCCGCGAGGCTATGGAAAAGACCATTTCCGACGCCATTTCGGTTCTCAAATAAATCAAAAAGCATTGAAAAAGTCCGATTGAAAATCAATCGGACTTTTTGCTTAAAAAATCATTTTCGGGAAATAATATTGTTGAAAAAAACAAAGGAGGAAAGAAAATGCTCGGAAAAATGGGATTTGCCAAGGGCATGGGCGCAGGAATAATGCTCGGCGTTATGGGCAGCGTTGCCGGCGGAATTGCCTATTGCACAAACAAAAAGTCCTTTAAAAAGCAGGCCTCGAAGGCGGTCAAGGCCGTGGGCGACTTTATGGACAACGTTCATTGTATGATGAAATAAATGCAAAAACAAAAAAGATGCCTTTGAAAACTCGAATTTAAGTTTCAAGGGCATCTTTTGCTTTTTATAACATATTCTCGTCGTAGACCGCTCGGCAGCCGCCGATGAATTTCGGTCTGACCCGCGCGGCGGTGAGGTTTGCCTCGCCGATTTTTCTCACCGTCAGCTTTAGAGGAACGGCGACCTTTTTAAGGTGCATACCGATAAGCGTTCCTCCGATGTCAAGACCTGCGTCGGCACGGATTTCTTCAAGAGCAACAGGGTCTTTAAAGGCATTGTAGGCTGCGGTGGCAAAGGAGCCTCCGGCCTTGGGCTGAGGAATAACGTTAACAATGTCAAGGCCTTTTGCGGCTTCTCTTTCGGTGATTATCGCACGGTTGAGATGCTCGCAGCATTGAGCCGCCA
>URYV01000083.1 GCA_900552285.1 uncultured Oscillospiraceae bacterium | reverse complement strand
GCGTTTATAACGGTTCAGGGCTTTGCAAAAACACCAGCAGGCTGTTGTCCTTCGGGGTCAGCACCACGTCCATTCCGTAGGTTTTCAGCAGATTCGAACACGGCACGCCAAACTCCGCCGTGTTCTCCGCTATAAGTACCTTTAATTTCTTTTCCATTTATTTTGCCTCCTCTTTTTTTGTTTGGTGTCATTATATTACCATAAATTGTTAATAATTTCAAGATGTTTTACCAAATTTTTGTAATTTTTTTATGACAATATTGTTTTTAAAAATAAAAAAAGCTTCAAAAAGCAACCTTTTTGAAGCTATATTCGCTTTAAACCGCAAAAATCAACCTTGAAACGTTCGAAAAAACATCCCCCAGTGAGGCATGGAAAACAAGATCCGCCGATTTGTCAAAGGGAGTCGGGTCCCGATTTATAAGAACCTTTGCATTCCCCGAAAAGAACCTTACAAACCCGGCGGCGGGATAAACCGCAAGGGAGGTTCCGCCGACTATTAAAAGGTCGGCCTCGGAAATGGCTTTAACCGCTCCGTTTACGGTCTTTTGGCAAAGCTGTTCGCCGTAAAGCACCACATCCGGCTTTAAAATTCCGCCGCAGTCGCATTTAGGAATGTTTTCCGGCGACGATTTTATTCTTTTTGGGCCGTATTTTTTACCGCATTCGGTACAGGTGTAGCTCGAGGTCGTTCCGTGAAGTTCAAAAACCTTTCGGCTCCCCGCCGCCTGATGAAGTCCGTCGATGTTTTGGGTCACCACCGTAACATCCTTGCCGCTTTTTTCAAGCCTTACAAGAAATTCATGGGTAAAATTCGGCTCGGCGGTTTGCAGAAAAAAGGCTCGGTAAAATTTATAGAAAAGCTCCGGATCTTGAAAAAAACAGTCGCGGCTCAAAATTTCCTCCGGCGGCCTTCCGAAATTCTGCGCCGTGAAATAAATTCCGTCGGCACTTCTGTAATCTTTTAGGCCGCTTTCGGTGGAAACTCCCGCTCCGCCGAAAAACACGATCTTTTTGCTTAAATTTATAAGCTCGGCAAATTTTCGGGTATCGTCCATCAAAATTCCACCGTTTTCGGCGCTTCGGTAAAGGAGCTGAAAACCGCCTTGGCATTTTTAAAATAAAGCACCTGCGTGTTGCCGTCATCGGGGTCATACATCGAGCACAGCTCAGGATAGGCCTCGAGCATGGAGACCCTCGCCTCTCTCCTGTCGTCGTCGCAAAGCTCGCCCGAAAGGCGCAGCCATTTTCCGTCCTTAAAGGCGCATATCTCAACCTTGGGATTCTTTGCTATCTGCTTTGAGACCTCTTTGCTTTTGCCGGTTTGAATATAAAGCTTGTTTTCAAAAATATGAGCCGTTCCGAAAGGACGGACGCGGGGACTGTCCCCGTCGCAGGTGGCGAGAAAATAGGTTTCGGCCTCCTTGAGAAATTTGCATACTTCTTCCATGTCAAAGACTCCTTTAAACTGAATTTATTCGAAAACGCCGTAATAAACGCCCGCCTTTTTAAGGCGGCGGCAAAAATTAAAATCCATCGATAACACCGGCCGACATCTGAAGCACCATCAGGGCGTCGGCCATGGTCACCTCGCCGACAAAGTCAACGTTGCAGGCATAATACTGCTTTGCGGTAAACTCGATTTTTCCGACGCTGTTTTGAAGAATCATGAGCGCATCGGAGGGAGTAACCGCTCCGTTTTCGTCGGCGTCGCCGAGAAGGACGGTCAGGCTGTTAAAATCTATGGTGACATAGTCGCTGTGGCAATATCCGTCGAACACCCTGCCGCCCGACTCAAATCTGACGGGGAACCAGTCGCCCTCTTTATTGCCGATTATGGCGAGGCGCGTCCCGCCGTCCTTGGCGACAATCACCGCGCTGTCGGTGGAGGGACCGGTTCTTATGTTGACCTGAGTGCGGCCGTCGGTGATGTGGGCAAGGGTGGCGGCAACAACCTTTTTACGGTCGGAAGGAGTCGGCTCGGGGACGGAATCCTTATACTTATCATACATGGCGAGTGCGTCGCCGAGCTCATTGACATTGAGTCTCAGCCAGACGCCTGCCTGTATCGCACTCGAACAGCCGCCGAAATATCTCATTGTTTGGCCGTCAAGCCCGTAATCTCTTACAATGGACGAGGAGCTGTCATACATCTTGTTGCCCTCATAGTCGCCGGTTATGCCCGATTCGTGATACACGGCGCGGATAAGCTCCGGCTCGCTTTTGCCCTCAAAACCGCCTATCGACTCAAAGGCGCGCTTGAAAACATTTGTCGCTCCGCCCACTCCGTGCTGAACGGCTTGGGACCAAACAACATTTTTGAAAGCTATGGAATAATTGTCGATTTCAAGTCCCAATCCTCTGAGCGCCGCTGCGGCGGGGTCGTAATATTTTGTACGCACATAAGCCCGTTGAAGCTTGAGAAAATAGTCGGGCATTTCGGAGGCAATAACTCTCCATTCCCTGTTGAAATTTTCTCCGTAGGCATTTTCGGTCTCATAGGCGTCTATAAGGCGCCAGCCGACGGCGGGGTCAAGCTTCGAATCGTAAATCAGCCAATAGGCAAAGGTTCTCGGGCCGTCCTGATAGCTCGGAAACTGATAGGCTCCGTAGGAGGGGCCGCCTGCGTCGCCCGAACCGTTTGAAATGGCTCCGGGATTGCCGTTTGACTCATATTTGGCCGAAAGAGAGCCGAGCAGGTCGAACTCCTGCTCCTCGCTTGTCTGAGCGCTTGCGGGCGACGTCATAAAGATGAAAACGACGACGGCCGAAAGCACCATACTTACACACTTTTTGAATTTTCCGTTCATTCGGGTCTCCTTTAAAAAGATTTTATATACCGAAAAGGCTCATTTGGCGGCTCTTCGGAATGTCACGGAGAGCTCCGAGCTCCCCGAGCGTTTCCATAACTGTTTTGGAAACAGAGGTCTTTTCCCTTATGTCGTCCCACGAAAGAAATTCGCCTTCCTTGGCGGCCTTTTCGAGAGAAATGGCGGCGGTTTCGCCCAGTCCCTGAACGGCGTTAAAGGGAATTCTTATTTTGCCGTCCTCCACGACGTATTTTTTCGCCGCTGATTTATATACGTCAACAGGAAGAACCTCTATGCCTCGGCACAGCATTTCATTTAATATCTGCCATGTGACATAGCTGCTCTTTTCCACGGCCGAGGCGGTTTTTTCCTTTTCCTTGCGCTCGATTTCGCGCATTTTCGACTGAACCGATTTAAGCCCGCCGGAAAGCACGGCGGCATCTATATCTCCGCCGCGGACGGTGAAATAGGAAGCATAATATTCAAGGGGATGATGAACCTTATACCAACCGAGCCGCAGCGCCGCTATCATGTATGCGGCGGCATGGGCTTTTGGGAACATGTATTTGATTTTAAAGCAGGAATCTATATACCACTGAGGAACGTTGTGTTCCTTCATGGCATTTATATGCTCCTCGGTCAGCTTCTGGTGAGCCTTGCCCTTTCGCACTATCTCCATAATTTGGAACGCCATGGAGGGGTCAAGACCCTTGTGCATAAGGTAAACCATAATGCTGTCTCGTGTTCCGATAACCTCGGAAATGGTGCATATGTTTTGGGCAATCAGATCCTGGGCGTTTCCCAGCCAAACGTCGGTTCCGTGGGAAAGGCCCGAAAGCTGCAGAAGGTCGGTAAAGGTCTTGGGCTTGGAATCGACAATCATTTGAACCACAAAGGGCGTTCCGAGTTCCGGCATGGAAAGGGTTCCCGTTGGGACGCCGATCTGCTCGGGCGTTACCCCGAGAGCCTCGCAGGACTCGAAAAGACTCATGACCTTCGGGTCGGACATGGGCACGTCGGAAATCGAAATGCCGGTGTTGTCCTCAAGGTATTTATAAATGGTGGGAACATCGTGTCCGAGCTCGTCAAGCTTCAGCAGCAAATCATGCATGGAGCGGAAGTCGAAGTGGGTGGTTTTTGTGTCGGATTTAACGTCGTCGGCAGGGCGCTGAACCGGGCAAAAATCATAAATTTCATATTCTCTCGGCACAACGACCATTCCGCCGGGGTGCTGACCCGTGGTGCGTTTCACTCCCACGCAGCCGTCCACAAGACGGGAAATTTCGGCATTGGAAAGGTTGAGTCCTCTTTCCTCCTCATATTTTTTAACATATCCGTAGGCCGTCTTGTCGGCAACACCGGAAATGGTTCCGGCCTTAAAAACGTTTTCGCTTCCGAAAAGCTGTTCGGTGTATTTATGCACCTTCGACTGAACCTCTCCGGCGAAGTTAAGGTCAATATCGGGAACCTTGTCGCCCTTAAATCCGAGGAAGGTCTCAAAGGGAATGTCGTGTCCGTCGCGTCTCATGTCGGTTCCGCACTCGGGACAATTTTTCGGCGGCAAATCAAAGCCCGAACCATAGGAGCCGTCGGTTATAAACTCGCTGTGCTTGCATTTCGGGCAAACATAGTGGGGAGCGAGAGGGTTAACCTCGGAAATTCCCGCCATCGTGGCGGCAAAGGAGGAGCCGACCGAACCTCTCGAGCCGACGAGATAACCGTTGTCCTCGGAGAATTTAACCAGCTTTTGCGCCGAAATGTACATAACCGAAAAGCCGTTTCCGATGATTGAATCAAGCTCTCTTTTAAGGCGGCTTTCGACGATTTCGGGCAGATTTTCGCCGTAAATCTCATGAGCCCTCTTCCAGGTAATGTCCTGAAGCAGCTGCTCGGAGCCTTCGATCGAAGGGGGAAAGCTTCCCGACGGAAGCGGCTCGACCACGTCGATCATGTCGGCGATTTTATTGGGGTTTGTGATGACCACCTCTTCGGCCTTTTCGCTTCCGAGATATTCAAACTCGGAAAGCATTTCGGCAGTCGTGCGGTAGTAAAGAGGAGGCTGATTGTCGGCATCGTCAAACTTCTGCCCCGCCATTAAAACGGCGCGGAAAATCGCGTCCTCCTTGTCCATAAAATGCACGTCGCAGGTGGCGCAGACCGGCATACCCAGCTTTTCTCCCATTTCCACGACCTTGCGGTTGAGATTTTGAAGATCCTCGTCGGTGTTAAGGTCCTTATATTTTTCAAGAAGTCGTTCTCTGCGTTCGGCGTTCTTTATGTTCATGAGGGTATCCTTGCGGAGCATGAAACGGTTGTTTCCCACCGGCTGAATTTCCAGATAATCATAGAATTTCGCAATTTCGGCAATTTCCTCGTCGCTTTTTTTGTCGACGACGGCGTCGAAAAGCTCGCCCTGTTCGCAGGCCGTTCCGTATATCAGCCCCTCGCGATACTGCTTTAAATTGCTCATCGTCATAAGCGGACGGACATGATAATTATCTATGTGAGAAATGGAAATCAGCTTGTAGAGATTTTTAAGTCCCGTCTGATTTTTAACCAAAATTATAAAATGGTAACGGCGGATATTTTTCTTATTTGCAATAATGCTCGGGTGTTGGTCATCATGGATCATATAGGCCTCGACGCCGTAAATCACCTTGATGTCCCCGCCGCCTTTCACAATGTCGGAACGGGTCTGAGCCGCCTCGGGGAAGGAATGAACCACGCCGTGATCGGTTATGGCAATGGCGGTATGCCCAAGCGCATAAGCCTTTTTAATAAGCTTTGACACGGGGGTCATACCGTCCATTTGGGACATATTGGTATGAAGATGAAGCTCCACCCTCTTTTTGTCGCAGCCGTCGTCGAGAGGCACCTCCTTAAGCAGAGAAATCGCCCTCGGAGTTATGATATTTTCCCGCGCATAGGTGTCGTAGTTCACCGTTCCGTTAACAAGCAGGCAGGCACCCTTTTTCAGCTTTTCCTCATAGACTTTGTGCTCGGCCGAGTCCTTCTGAACCCGCGCCTTTATGGTGTATGAACCGGTCTTATCGGTTATGGAAATGTTATAAAAAACCGAGCGGCCGTCCCTTGTCTCGTGGGAATCTGTCAAAAACACCTTGCCCCAAACGGTACAGTTGCCCTGATCTGGCGAGACGTCGCAAAGCTTTATTGGCTTTGAGCTTATGGTGCCTCCGAGCACGGGAGATGCCGACTCAAGATAAACGGGAAGTCCGTCAGACGGGGTGCCCGTAAACTGCTTTTCTTCCTTTTTCTTCGGCGGTTCGATATTTTTTTGAACCTCTTTGATTTTTTCCTTTTTTTCGCCCTCCGAAAGCTCGGTTTTTCCGTCAAATCTTACCGAAATTTCGGTTTTGAAAAATTTGCTTATGTAATTTTCTATTTTTTCACCGGCCTTGCAGGCCTTTATAAGGTCCATTCCGCCGTGGCAAAGGGTGACCGTTACAACGTCGTCAACCGAAAAAACCGCGTCGTCAAAAACACCTCCGAGCATGGGATTCTCCGAGCGGACCAAAAGGGCAATGTCGCGAACGCTTTGCTCGTCGGGCTCGTCGTCAACCGAAATATCGAAGAACACCTCCGCCGAAAGAGCTTTTGACAGCGAAAGACAGGCCTTTTGAACATCGGAAAACGGCACATAGGCCCCGAGCCTTAAAAAAGCCTTTACGGTTCTCTTTGCCCTGTCGGCCTCTATTTTTTGAACCTCCGCCTCAAGCAGATCTTCGCAAAATGTCCGCGGGTCGATTAGATTTTGAAAACACGATTCAAGTGTAGACATTACTGATTCTCTTTCTTATAATTTATCAATTTCGCTCATAAGCTCGGAAAGCAGCTGCTCCTCCGGCACCTTTTTTATAATTTCTCCCTTTCGGAAAATAACCCCGTGTATTCCTTAGGCATCAGTCATCCTCCCCTTCTTTTACTGCCTC
>URYV01000082.1 GCA_900552285.1 uncultured Oscillospiraceae bacterium | reverse complement strand
ATGTAATCGGTTATTCGGCGACGGGGACCTACACCGTCGAGCTGACCTTGAAAAACACCGATGAGTATATCGTCCGTATGCTTGATTTTCCCGTTTTTGAAAGGGAAACCGAAAAGCAGGTCGACGCGGATAACAAGTCTGTTCCGCCGGTTGGCAGCGGCAGGTACGTTTTCGGCCAGCAAAACGATAATTATTATCTTGAGGCAAATCCGGATTGGATCGGCGGAAGGGTAAATATCGCAAAAATAAATCTTGTCAATCTTCCCGACGACGACGCGGTAAACCACGGAACGTCGGTGGGCAGCGTCGACATATATTATTCCGATTTAAGCTCCAACGACATTCCCACCATGAAAGGAACGACCGTTGCCGTCACCATGCAGAACCTTGTCTATCTCGGGGTCAACACCTCGTCGGGAATACTAAGCGACGAAAATCTCCGCCGCGCCGTTTCCTCGTCAATTGACCGAACCGAAATTACAAATTCGGTTTATTTCGGTTATGCCGTTGCCGCGAAGGGACTTTTCCATTCGAACATTTCCGAGCTTTCGGGGCTTCAGACCATTAACACGGCAAGGGACAGCGATTCGGCGGCCGCATATTTGAAAAACGCCGGCTATATTAAGCAGCAGGCGGGGGATATGGCGGTCAATTCGTCGGGAAAGAGTATAAATTTAACTCTTCTTTACAATTCCGAAAACAACGCCCGCCTGCTTCTCGCGACCAAAATTTCCGAATATCTCAAATCGGCAGGTATCGAGACCACGCTTAAAGGGCTTTCCTTTGAGGAATACAAGTCGGCGATACAGTATCATTCCTATGACCTGTACATCGGCGAAATAAAAATCCCCGACAATCTTGACGCATATTCCGTCGCCACCGCCGGAGGGCTTATAACCCTCAATTTCTCCTCCGACTCGGGCGCGGTCGAAAGCCTTCCGTCGGACGTTACGTCGTCGGATGAAACCGTTTCAGACGCTGCCGACGCCGACACCGCAAACGACGGTTCGGCTCCCAAAAGAGTTTCTCTTGAAACTGCGCTTTATAAAATGCACAACGGAAACGGCTCGGTTGCCGAGGGGCTTTCCTGTCTTAACGAACAAATGTCGGTCATTCCCGTTTGCCATCGCAACGGGCTGGTCATATATTCCGATAAAATTTCATCCGGGCTTTCGCCCGTTCCCGACGACCCCTTTAACGGTCTCGAAAACTGTACTGTGACAAACAGCTGATTACACAAAAAAGGAGTGTTATTATGATTAAGTATGAAACACATCTCGGCCAAATCGGTATTTCCCAAAGATATTTTGAAAAGCTTATCGGAAATGCCGTCTCCTCCTGCTACGGAGTTACCAACATGATTCCCAAGGGCATGAAATGGTGGCGTTCAAAGCTTGTAAAGCGCCGTTTTGCCGACACGGGCATTAAGGTGAGGGGAGACCGTCAGTCCATTGTTGTCGACCTTCACATAAGCGTGGTTTACGGTCTTAACATAGCAGCCATTTCCAAAAGCATAATCAACAAGGTCACCTATGTTGTGGAGGACGCCACCGGAATAAAGGTGGAAAGAGTAATCGTCCACGTTGAACAGATGAAAGAGTAGTTTTTCAAAGAGATTGGAGTGTTTACATTGTCCGAAACAATAAACGGCATACAGTTCCGCGACGCGGTCATTTCGGCCGCCGAAAATATCACCGCACACCGCAAGGATGTTGACGAGCTCAACGTTTTCCCCGTGCCCGACGGAGATACCGGAACCAACATGGCCATGACCATAAACAACGCCTCAAGAGAGCTTTCGATGTCGATCGAGACCGAACTTTCTTCGGTTGCGAAAAAGACGTCAATGGCGCTGCTGCGCGGTGCGAGAGGAAACTCCGGAGTTATTCTTTCGCTGCTTTTCAGAGGAATTGCAAAGGGCTTTAAGGGCCTTGAAACGGCCGACGGGGCTCAGCTTGCCGCCGCGCTCAAAAGCGGTGTGGATTCGGCATATAAGGCGGTTATGAAACCCACCGAGGGAACCGTTCTTACCGTTGCGAGAGTGTCTGCCGAAAAGGCAGCGGCGTTCTCGGCTGCCGAAAAGGACGCATCAAAGGTGCTTGAATGCGCATACGAGGCGTCAAAGGTCGCCCTTGCCAACACCCCCGAACAGCTTCCCGTTCTCAAAAAGGCCGGCGTTGTCGACGCAGGCGGACAGGGCTATGTTTATATTCTCGAGGGAATGCTTTCGGTTATTCGCGACGGAAAGATGATAAAGGGCGAAAACGTCGAGACCAAAAAGTCCGAACCCGATTATCTCTACACCGCCGAGTTTGTCATCGCAAGGGGCAAATCCGAGAACGACCCCATAAAGCTTCAGGCCTATCTTGAAACCGCAGGCCGTCCTTCGGTGACCGTTTCAAGCCAAAGCGTTCTTGTTAAAATCGAGACAAACGACCCCGGTCTTGTGATACAGGAATCGATAAAATACGGTGTTGTGAAGGACGTCAGACTGACCTATAACGGCGTTCAGCCCGCTGTTCCCGAGGCTGCTCCCGAGGCTTCCGACGGCGAGAAAATTCAGTCGGTCGCTCCCGAAAAGCCCTTTGGATTTGTGGCGGTGGCCGCAGGCAAGGGAATGAGCGAGCTGTTTACCGACCTCGGTGCCGATACCGTTGTGGAGGGCGGCCAGACCATGAATCCGTCCACCGACGATATTTTGAAGGCTATTGAAAAGACTCCCGCCGAAACGGTTTTCGTTTTCCCCAACAATAAAAATATCATAATGGCCGCCGAACAGGCCATTCCCCTCGCAAGCCGCCGCGTTTGCGTGCTGCCGACCCTTTCGGTTCCCATGGGCATTTCTGCCATGATCGAATTCGACGAAGAAGCGTCGGTTGAAGACAACCTCATAACCATGGGAAAAGCTGCCGAGCGCACCACCACAGGTTCGGTTACCTTTGCGGCAAGAGACTCCGATTTTGACGGAAAGGAAATAAAGAAGGGCGAGATACTTGCTCTTAAAAACGGAAAAATTTCCTTTGTGGACGACGATCTTGTTCATGCCGTCGGTAAACTTACCAAAACCATTGTCACAAAAGATACCGCCTCGGTAACCCTTTTCTACGGTGCTGATGTGGATGAAGAAACCCTGAATCTTGCCGTTGCCGCCTGCGAAGCAAAGGCCGGAGGCGTTGAAGTTACGGTAATCGACGGCGGACAGCCGATATACTATTTCATTATAGCCGCCGATAAACAAGCAAAGGATTGATCAGATGATTTGGCATACATCTTCGGCTAAAGATGTGTTAAACGAGCTTAAGACCGATTCTCAAAACGGTCTTTCGGGCGCCGAAGTCAATTCAAGACTCGCCAAATACGGAAAAAATCTTCCCGATAAAAAAAGAGAGCGCACCTTTAAAGAGCTTTTTTTGTCACAGCTTAAGGACGTTCCCACCGTGGTTTTGACCGTTGCCGCAATTCTGTATTTCATAATTGCGCTTATAACGCCCGAAAACTCGGACATTTCCACTTCCGTTGCCGAGCCGATAATCATTTTACTTATCGTTGTAATAAACGCCGTCACGGGAGCGCTGCAGCAAACGGGGGCAGAGGCTGCGGTTGAATCCCTAAAGTTTATTTCGCCCCCCTCCGCCACAGTCGTCAGAAACGGAAAGACGGCGTCTGTTCCCGCCACCAACATTGTTCCCGGCGATGTAATTCTGCTTTCTGTCGGAAATTACATTCCCGCCGATGCAAGAATCATCGAGGCCGACGGACTTCGCTGCGATGAAAGTTCGCTCACCGGAGTTTCGGTCGATTCGGTCAAATTTGCAGGCGAGCTTGAGCATGACATTACCTCGGTCGCGGATCAGAAAAACATGGTATTTGCGGGTTGCTCGGTGACCGAGGGCAGCGGCAGAGCCGTTGTGGTCGGAACCGGAAAATTTACCGAAAAGGCGAAGCTGTCGGCGGTTTACGGTAAAAATAAAAATTCAACGGCTCTTCAGAAAAGACTTAAAGAGCTCGGCGGAATTCTCGGAGTTTTTGCCCTTACGATCTGTGCGCTGATACTTGTTTTCGGCACGGTTTTCGGAAAGGAAGAGGGGGGGATTTTTTCCAATTTCCTCAACACCCTTCTTCCCACAGTTGCCCTTGCCGTCGCCGCAATTCCCGAGGGACTTAACACCATTGTGGCGCTTGTAATGGCAATCGGTGTTAAAAGAATGGTTAAGTCGGATGTCGTCGTCCGTTCGCTCTCTGCGGTTGAAACCCTTGGAGGAACGACCGTTGTCTGTACCGATAAAACCGGTCTTTTGACCCACAATTCCATGGAGCTTACGCACATATACTGCGGTGGAAATCTTACCGCCCTTAAATCTTCGGAAATTTCCGCCGCCGAAAAGAATATAATTATGATGGCGACCATGTGTTGCGACGCTTCGGCCGAAAGGGTCGGAGACAGGCTTGTCCGTCAGGGCGACGCAACCGAGGCTGCAATCGTGGCCGCGGCCGAAAAATATGCCGGCGGCGACAAGCGCACGATCGAGAGCATGTATCCCCGCCTTTGCGAAATTCCTTTTGACCCGACAAGACGGCTTATGACCTCGGTCAACATGATTGACTCAAAGCCCGTCGCCGTGGTAAAGGGAACGCCCGAGGAGGTTATGGCCTGCTGCGTTTTGCCGGATGCCGACAAAATTACCGCGGCATATGAGCAAATGGCAAAGACCGGCCTTCGTGTCATCGCCGTTGCCTTCAAGGCTCTCGAGTCCGAGCCGACGAATCCCACAAGAGAGGAATTCGAAAACGGACTTTCTTTCGGCGGGCTTCTCGGAATTTACGATCCTCCGAGAAGAGGGGCGGAAAATGCCGTCGAGCTTTGTAAAAACGCGGGCATAAAGGTCGTAATGCTGACGGGTGACCACCCCGCCACCGCCGCCGCGGCCGCTCTTGAAATGGGTATAATTTCATCTCCCGAGCAGATTGCAACCGGGGAACAAATCGAAGAAATGTCGGATGAAGAGCTTGCCGGTTGCGTTGAAAATTTCGGCGCCTTTGCGAGAATTTCTCCCGATCAAAAAACAAGAATTATCAATGCCTTTAAGGCTTGCGGCGAGGTTGTCACTTTTGTGGGCGACGGTGTTAACGACGCTCCCGCAATTTCCTCTGCCGACACGGGCTGTACCGTCGAATCGGCTCCCGACGTCGTAAAGGGCGCGGCCGACGTTGTGCTGACAAACAACAGCTTTTCTGCAATGTCCGACGCCATAACCGAAAGCCGCGGAATTTTTTCGAATATCCGCAAGGCCATTCGCTATTTGATTGCCTGCAATCTCGGCGAGGTGCTGACGCTTCTTTTCGCCATTGTGATTTGGCGTCTTGTGCCGCTGTCGGCCATGCATATTTTGTGGATAAATATGATAACCTCGGCAATTCCCGCCATTTCCGTGGGCGCCGCAATGCCTAACAAGGCCAATGTCCAGCCCATTTCCGATAAAAACGGCGGGGATATATTCACCAAAAACAGTATTGCCCGAATTGCTCTTTGCGGTGTGCTCACCGCAATTCTGACCATTTTGGCTTTTTCTCTCGGCGGGCGGGAGCAAAATCTTGCTCTTTCTCAGACCATGGCTTTTGCCACCCTTTCTCTCGGCCAAATCTTTGCCATGGTGTCGGTTCGTTCAAACCGTCTTATCGTCGATTTTAAAAGCCACAGATTTTCGCCGATTTTCCTTTATACGTTTTTCGGTTCTATTCTTCTCATCGGAGCGGTTTTGCTGATTGCTCCCGTCACCGAGGTTTTCGGTCTCGTCAGCCTTACCGAATACGGAAAATGGGGAACGGTGCTCGGCCTTTCGGTCATACCGATGATTGTTTACGAAATTCTGAAAATTCCGTCGGCAATTTCAAAAAAATAATTTTGTCCCTCGATTCTTTCGGGGGATATTTTTAGGAGAAAAAATGAAAAAAATCGGTTCGCTGCTGCTGTGTTTGCTTGTTGCTTTCGGCTTTGCCTCCTGCGGTGAAAGTTCATCCGGCACGGCAGGCACCTTTTCACCCGATGTTCTTTCGGTGGATTTTATCGACGTGGGGCAGGGGGACGCAATACTTTTGTCCTGCGGCGGAGAAAGTATGCTTGTGGACGGCGGAACAAACGAATCGGGGAAAACCGTCGTTGATTATATTTCCTCGAAAAAGATTTCGCGGCTTAAATATGCCGTGGCCACCCACCCTCACGCCGACCATATAGGCGGTCTTGACGACGTTATCGAAAACGTGGAAATCGACGATTTGCTCATGCCCGATGTTACTGCCGAAACGGCAACCTTTTCCGATGTTTTGGACGCTGCCGAAGAAAAAAATCTCTCGATAACCGTTCCGAGCAGGGGAGATGTTTTTCCTCTCGGAAATGCGGCCGTGACGGTGCTCACCGATACCGAGAAGAAGTATGGCGACGAGCTGAACAACTACTCTCTTGTTTTAAAGGCATCCCTCGGCAAATTTTCCGTCATGCTCACCGGCGACGCACAAATCATGTAAGCAATGCTCTGGAATCAATGCGGATACAAAACTCCATAGCCAATCTTGCAGTCCGTGACGCTATGACAGGTGTTTATTCGAGAATAGGCATTGAAAAAAATATCCAGTTTGTTATTGACAGAATGTCAGATCCGAAAAATAAGGCTTTTATCGCTGTCTGTGATCTGGACTGCCTTAAAAAGATAAATGATAATTTTGGCGGCGGAGGTCAAAGCGGATGGTCTGACCCGGTTCTGCGGGCGCGTTCTTGGGCAG
>URYV01000081.1 GCA_900552285.1 uncultured Oscillospiraceae bacterium | reverse complement strand
ACACCCTCATCGCCGCGGCCTGCGTGGGTCTGGGCTGCATTCTGGTCTGCGCCGACGCGCTGGGCACCACCGGCTTCGCACCGGGCAATCTCTTGGGCATGACAGGTGATCTGCCCACATGGGCGGCCGACTGGCTGGACTTCTTCGACATGCTGTCCGAGGGCATCATGATGCCGCTGGGCGCAATGCTGATGTCCCTGATGATCGGCTGGGAGATCGGACCCGAGGTGATCAAGGGAGAGGTGGAGCAGTCCGGCCACGCCATGGGCAGCTACAGCTTCTTCAAGATCTGCGTGAAGTTCATCACCCCGCTGTGCATGATCCTGATCCTGTACGGCCAGATCAAGGAGTTCTTCTTCTAAACGGTACTTAACGGAAAATTAACGATATCCGTATAAAGACGCCGGTGCGTGAGCACCGGCGTCTTTGTTGCGCAAAGCCGCGTGTTTTCAAGGCTTGCAGCCAATTATTTCCGTGTGATGCCCCCGGCTCTATTGTAAAAACGACGAAAAGTGAGTTCACAATTTGTTAAAAAAGTGGAACATGGTGTTAAGAACTTGACAATTTCTTAGCGCAAGGGTATGATACAACAGTCAGCGGGAGCAGGTGCGCCTGCTTGCGCCGGCGGATGGCATCATGCCACCAATTTGTGAGGAGGTAAATCACACACATGGAAAAGAAAAGCACAAAGATAGCGTATTTCGTTGCGCTGGGCGTCTTTATCGTGCTGCTGGCCGTTCTGGGCATCAGCTTTAAGGACGCGCCCCTGCCCACCTTCGGTGAAGGCGAGGACATGGTCACGGCGGCCACCCCGTTCGCGGGCACCTTCTGGTCCCTGCTGCCCCCCATCGTGGCCATCGTGCTGGCACTGATCAGCAAGGAAGTGTATTCCTCTCTGTTCCTGGGCTGCCTCGTTGGCGCACTGCTGGTCAGCAACTTCCGGCCCTGGGAGACGCTGGTGCAGCTGGTGGAGGGTGACAACGGTATCGTCACCACCGTTTCTGACTCCGGCAACATCGCCATCATCGTGTTCCTGGTCATCCTGGGCATCATGGTGGATCTGATGAACAAGACCGGCGGCTCCGAGGCCTTCGGCCGCTGGGCGAAGAAGTCCGTCAAGACCCGCGGCGGCGCGCAGCTGATGACCATGCTGCTGGGCGTGCTGATCTTCATCGACGACTACTTCAACTGCCTGACCGTGGGCGCCGTCATGCGTCCCGTCACCGAGAGCCATCACATCTCCCGCGCGAAGCTGGCCTACGTCATCGACTCCACGGCTGCTCCCGTCTGCATGATCGCTCCCGTGTCCTCCTGGGCTGCCGCCGTGTCCGGCTACGTCAACTCCGAGAACGTCAGCGGTATTGAGATGTTCATCAAGCAGATCCCCTGGAACTACTACTGCCTGCTGACCCTGCTGATGATCGTGGTCATCTCCATCCTGAACATTGACTACGGTCCCATGCTGACCCACGAGTACAACGCCCAGGTCAAGAACGACCTGTTCACCACCCCCGAGCGTCCCTTCGCCGGCGCTGACGATTACGAGACCGGCTCCAAGGGCAAGTCCTCCGTGCTGGATCTGCTGCTGCCCGTCATCGTGCTGATCGTCACCTGCATCGTGGGTCTGATCTACACCGGCGGCTACTATGATGCCGAGAGCGAGTACGTGGGCGACTTCATGGGCGCGTTCTCCAACGCTTCCTCCGGCGCCGGCCTGGCCATCGGCTCCATGCTGGCTCTGGTGTTCACGTTCATCTACTTCTGGCTGCGCGGCTCCATCGGCTTCGAGAAGTCCTTCGAGTCCGTGCCCAACGGCTTCATCCAGATGATCTCCCCCATCCTGATCCTGTCCTTCGCGTGGACGCTGTGCGGTCTGACCCGTTACGGTATGCACTCCGCTGATTTCGTCATCAACGCCATGTCCGGCGCCGGCGATCTGGCCAAGTTCCTGCCCGCTGTGATCTTCATCATCGGTGCTGCCATCGGCTTTGCCACCGGTACCTCCTGGGGCACCATCGGCATCATGGCTCCCATCGTTGTCCAGGTGTTTGACTATAACACCCAGCCCATCCTGTGCACCATCGGTCTGGCGGCTGCCTGCTCCGGCGGCGTTATGGGCGACCATTGCTCCCCCATCTCCGATACCACCATCATGGCTTCTGCCGGTGCGCACTGCTACCACCTGAACCACGTGTTCACCCAGATCCCCTACGCTCTGACTGTGGCCGGTGTGACCTTCGTCAGCTTCATTCTGGCCGGTCTGATCCAGAACGTGGTCATCTGCCTGGTCATTGCCTGCATCCTGATGGTTGCTACTCTGCTGGTCATCCGTGCCATCGTTGCCAAGAAGCACGCTGGCATCTTCCAGGAAATGGCTGAGGCCAACAAGGCTATGGCTAAGTAAGGTATCCTGAAAACGTAAAAAAGAGACGGCTTGCGCCGTCTCTTTTTTTGCCGTTGTAGGGGACAAAACGATATTTCGACAAAACGCTCGCTTGGCACATACGTTCAGACGGCGTAAAATGCAGCAAAAATACCGTTAAACACGCGACAAAATACGTAAGAAAAATTAACAGAAAGCATATAAAACGCTTGAAAAGAAAGCGATATACGTGATAATTCCGTGCTAATTAGCCTCAAAATTGTTGGAAAGGTAGAAAGTGAGATTCATAATTTGTTCAAATTTACCCGTTCCACTGATTGCTGAAATATTGACAATTGGAAAAAGACAGTTTAATACTTTTCCGCCGCCGACAACGCCTCATTTTGCAAAAATGCGGGACGCATCGCAAAGCTTTCGCTGAGTTTTGATTTGTGGGTCAGCGCCGACACCGAAATTTTTGCACAAAGAGCCGACAGCGCCTTGAAATCATATTCATATTTCATGTCGCCTTTAAGCTTTTCGAGATATTCTTCGTCGACTTCCTCCGACAAAACGGCCGTTTCGGTCTCCTTTTCAACGCTTTTTTCCACGTCGGAAGAATGAAGATGATTGACCGTTATCGGGCTTTCGGCGTCGTCGGGAGAAAAATTCGCGCCAAGCTCCGAGCGAAGTTGTTTCCCGTCGGGATGAAGCAGTGCGCAGCAGTAGACAAGAGACGAAAAGGAGGGCGCGTCCTCCACGATAATTGGGTCGATGGGACGGTTTTTCCCGCCGTAGTCCGAACCAAGCGCTGCCGAGGCGTTTTTAAGGGCGCTTTCCGCGTTCTTTTCGCAGGCAATTATAAAAAGATTGTCTATGGCGCGGGTGGCCGCAACATAGTAAATTCTCAAAAGCTCCGAGCTTTCGCTTTTGGCTTTTGCCGATTTTACGGCCTCGAACATAAGGGTGGAGGATTTTTTTCGGGTGCTCGGGTCATAGATTTTAAGACCCACACCGTATTTTTGATCAAGCTGAAAGGCCGATGTGTCGGTATTTTTCTTTTTGGTCAGTCCCGCGAGAAAAACAACGGGGAACTGCAATCCCTTTGAGTGGTGTATGCTCATTATGCGCACTCCGCCGCCCTCGCCGTCGGAGGGGTCGGCCGACAGCTTTATTTCTCCTTTTTGCACCTTTTCGGCAAAGCGCAGAAATTCGAAATTGGTATCATATCCCTCGTTGATGCGGTCAAGGGCTATGTCCCGAAGCCGCAGCAGATTTTGCCTTTTAAGACTTCCGCCGTCTTCGGTCAGATAAATTTCGGGAAGGCCGGTGTCGTCATATATTTTTGCTATAAGGCGGTCGACGGTGTGGGTGGCGGAATATTTTCTGAGGAGGGAAACAAGTCCGAGAAAGTCCCGAGCCTTTTTATTTCCCGACTCGGCCGAAAGCCGCAGCGCCGAGTACATATTGCATTTTCTGTTTTTTGCGCGTATTTCGGCAGTCTCGTTTGCCGTAAAACCGAAAATCGGGCACATCATGGCCGACAAAAGCGCAATGTCGTCAAGGGGATTGTTGATAACTTTGAGAACCGACATCATTTTCGAAACCTCGGGAATGGAAAAGAAATCCTCCGAATGGGAATATGAACAGGGAATTCCGTGCTCCGACAGCCTGTCGGCAAAGGGCTTGGCCGTGTCCTTGACGGTGCGCATGAGAACGCAAAAATCGCCGAAATTCGGCTTTTCAAGCTTGCCCTTTCGGGATATACATTCCTTTTCAAGCATATCCTTTATAATTTCGGCAACTCGGTCGGCCTCGGTTTGAAGAATTGTTCGTTCGTCCTGTTCATCAAGGTCTATAATGTCGATCTGCACATCGTTCATGTCTCTTTCGGGGAATTTCGCCGCGGCGTTTAGTGCGTGCTCCTCGTTATAATCGATGTCGCCGCATTCCTTGGACATGACCTTTGAAAAAATGAAATTAACGGCGCCGCAAACGCCCTTTCGGCTTCGGAAATTTTCCGAAAGAATAATTTTCGAACGGCAGCTTTTTCCGTCAAAAGTATCATAGCTGTCGAGCAGCGAAAGAAAATTTTTCGGGTTGGAACGTCGGAAACCGTAGATGCTTTGCTTGACGTCTCCCACGCAAAAAAGCTTTTTGCGGTCGTCGGAGATTATGCGGAAAATCTCGTCCTGAAGGTCGTTTGTGTCCTGATATTCGTCAACAAGAACCTCCCTGAATCTGTCGGAAACGGTTTTTGCGAAGGGAGTGAGAGTCGTCTTTCGGTTTTCTCTGACGGCGAGCAGCTTTAGGGTCAGGTGCTCGAGATCGGCAAAATCAAGATAATTTTTTTCCCGCTTTTGAGCCGCAAGAAGGTCGGAATAACGGTCGGCGGCTTCAAAAAGCAGCTCTATATACGGGGTGAGCCGTCTTGCCTCCTTTGCACAGTCCTTTTGCGAAAAGATAAGAACTTTCCTTGCCTTTTCGAGAGTTTTTGCAAATTTGGCTCTGACCTGCTCGGCCTTTTCGGCAAGAGACGGGTCGAAATTTTCTTTTTTTGAATATAGCTTCTCGCTCCATCTGACGGGTTTTCCCGCCGCGGCAAAATCCGCAATTTCCGCAAAGGAGCCTTCCTTTAATTTGCCGCACATTTTTAGGCAGTAATCGCGGCACGTTTCAAGGTCGCCCGAGCGTTTTGCACGCAGCACGTCGTCTCGGGAAATGTCGTTTAATGCCGATTCTATAAGGTCGGCGGTGCTGTTAAATCTTGCGTAAAGGGAGGAAAGCATATATTTTCCCCATTCAGAATTTTCCGCCGAGGAAAAGCCCCGATACATGGAAATGCAATCTTCCTTCCATTCCTCGGGGAAGGGAAGGGTCAGCATATAATCGTGGATCAGCGAAATGACCGAGCGTATGTTTTCAAGTCTCGAATCGGTGGCAAGTAATTTCATGAGGGAGGAAAACTCCGTCTTTTTTACCGACAGAAAATACTCCACCGTGTCGGTCAGCGCCTGTTCCTTCATTATGGCAAGCTGGGGGTCGGGAATTATTTTGAAATCCGGGGGGAGCGAAAGGACGTCGAAATTGTCGGATATGATATTCTTGCAAAAGGAGTCGACGGTGCAAATATCGGCCTTTGGCAGAAGAACGGCCTGTTCTCTCAAATGTCTTTTTAGAACGGGAGAAATGTCTTGAGACAGCTTTTCGTTAAGAGCGGCGGAAATTCTCGACCGCATTTCGGAGGCGGCAGCCTTTGTGAAGGTGACCATGAGAAGGTCGGTAATTTTATACATGTCCTCGGGGTCGGTAAGCTTTTTTATGACCCTGTCAACAAGGGTGGCCGTCTTGCCCGAGCCGGCGGCGGCGGACACGAGCAGCGAGCCCTTTCCGTCGATGGCCTTTTGTTGATTTTCGGTCGCTTTAAACTTACTGCTCATCGGGCTCGCCTCCCTGTAAAATGATTTTTCTCTGTTTAACGCTGAGCTTCGGCACGCTGCGGTGGACGGTCTGTCCCGAGTGGGGGCATACAGAGGAATAGTCGCAGTATTTACAGCCGCTGTTTCCGTCGGAATCAAGAGGGTCGGCGGGAAATTTTCCGCAAAGTATGTCCTCGCCCATTTGCGCCAATATTTCGGTGATTTGTTCTTTGGTCTTTTTGAAGAATTTTTCGGAGGCGATGGAGGAATATGAGGAGGAGAGAATGTTGCCGAATCCGGATTTTGAGGTGCTGAAGCTGACGGGAATGTACCTGCCGGTACGGCCGGGGTCCATGGCCTCTATTATTTTTTCGTCGTCAAGCACTATGCCCTTCATGCGTAGCTGTTTATCAAGATCGTCGGCGCTTTGTCCGTCGCTTATGCCGGCCTCTCTTGCGGGCATATAAAGCACGCCTGCGGGGACGGCGGTTTTTCCCGCTTTTGAAAAATAATCCTGTGCGGCGAAAAGATAAATAAGCATCTGCAGGCCGAGACCGTATTTAAGCTCGTCGGGCAGAAAGCTTTTTTTGCCGGTTTTGTAATCCACCACCCTGAAGTAGAGCTTGCCGCCGTCCTCGTATACGTCAAGTCGGTCGACGACGCCGTTCACGCTGACATCCCGCCCCTTTTCAAGCGGAACCGAAAAGGCGGGAATCGAGTCGTCTGTGCCCCTGCCTATGGGAAGCTCGCAGCGCAGCGTGACAAATTTTCCGTCGCTCATTTCTCTTGCCATGTGAGCGATTATCATGCAAAGCAAAAGCTCGGTGTTTTCAAGACTGTACTCAAGGCTGCCCTCGATTTTGTCACAGCCCATGCGGGTTTTCATAAAGTCATAAACAAGCCCGTGAACCTCGTCTTTCATCTGTTCATCCGAAAGGGCGGCAAGCACGAACGCGCGCTTTGCCATCTCCACATGCGGCACCTTCAGCGTGTCTTC
>URYV01000080.1 GCA_900552285.1 uncultured Oscillospiraceae bacterium | reverse complement strand
CGCCGCAAGGATGCGCTGGCGGCTCTGCTGGACGGCAGCGGCAGTTTCAGCCGTGTCGGTGACGGTGATTTTTTGCTCGCCCTGCGACGGTTCAAGAACAAAACGGCCGTTTTCGTCAAGGGCAATTTCTTTGCCGTTCACGTCGACCGAACCGATATATTTGTCCTCAACCGTGACGGTCTGCGCCTCGCAGTAGGTTCTGCCGTTTTCGATTTCTCCGATAATCGGCACCGTGCCGTCCAGCACAATACCCTCCGAACAGATATATGAAACGTTGCCGGCATCGTCGGTCAGCCTCACATAGATAATATATTCATTGTCGGGATCTATTCCGAATTCGGCATAATCCTTAAAGGCCGCATTTGCGAGTTCCTCCTCGGTAAGCTCCTTTTGCGACAGCAGATATTCGATTTTGACCTGCCCGCCGCTGTTGTCGGAGGCGATAACGGTGACATTCTGCGTTTCCTTAAAGAACAGACCGAAGGTTATGCCCTTTAAGAATTTGTTCCACCTGTTGTCCTTGATGATTATCTCGCCCGTCGGATTTTCGACGTCGCGCCACATTGCGGTCAGCGTAATGCTCATAACCGAATCGTCGGCCGCAAGGTCGGCATAGGTCATGTCGGCGGTTATGTCAACATCGCCGTATTTCCAGCCGACAAATTCATATCCGTCCTCCCTTGCGGGGGGATTTGCGCCGTCAAGTATTTTATCGCTCCAAAGAAGATTCTTATCCTCAAGATCGGAACCGCCCTTTGTGTCAAATCTTACGGTATATGCCTTTGCCGTCCAATTCGCCTCAAGGCCGATGTCCTCAAGAACGGGAGCCGAAAAGTCATATTCCGCACCGCCGCAGCTCCAGCAGCCGAGGGTATATCCGTCTTTTTTGCAGTCGGCGGGAACAACGGCCCTTTGCCCGCGCAGTATCTTTTGACTCTCAACGGCGCTGCCGCCCTTTGAATCAAAGGAAACCGTGCGCTTGGCGCTGTCCTCAATTTTGCCGTTTCCGCTGACCGCTCCGTAGAAAATACCGCCCATAATTTTGCCGTTGTTGACGACCTCGCCGTTAAATATTCCGTCGATAATGTTGCCGCCGCAGGTAACCTTACCGTTAACATTGCAGCTTTTAAGGTCGATGTCGCCGTCTATCACGGCGTTGTCCCCCATTTCAAAGACTATTTTATCATCGGCGCAGGAAAGCTTTCCGTGAACGGCGCTCTCCCCTGTCAAAACAACTTTCGAAGAATCTCCCGGCATACCCGTGTTCATAACCGTAAGCTCGCCTGTTACGCTCGCATTGTCGCCGAGCAAAAGCTCGCAATCATTACGCATTTCCACGGTCACGCTGCCGAAAAGCTGCACGTTGTCCTTAATTTCGACGCTTTTCGACGTATCGCTTGTTAAAATTGTGACATTGCCGTCTGCCGAACCGAGTTTCGAATTTCCCAAAAGTTTCGGAGAGCTAAAAACGATTTCTTCCGTCCTGCAAATCTCGGCATTATCGCTCATGGAAAGCTTAATCTTCGGGTGAAATACGCCGATAAGCTCGGCAATTTGTGCGTTTTCTTCAATGCAGATCCCGGCATCATCATTCGGATGTTCTACCTCTACGGTGCCGCCCTTTGCACGGCCGCCGAAAACAATGCTTTTATCGTTGTAGGTTTCTTTCAGACAAATTTTCCCCATGTTTACTGCATTGCCCTTCATTGTAAAATCGACATACCCGTAAATAGAAATGCTTCCTTCGTTTACCGAATTTCCGCTCAAAAGGAAGGCCGTGCCGGGGTCGATGATCAGTCGGGTGTTTTCGGCAATTTTTCCGCCGTACATATCCAGCCTTCCGTTTCTAAACCCAAAGTTTCCGACGCTTCCCGACGCCATGCAGTCGGTGACGGTCAGAGCGCCGTTTGCCTTAATTTTGCTGTCGTTATTTCCCATGCCGACGATTTTTCTGCCGTTTAAGCATATGCTCACGCCGTCCTGCAGCTCCGTAACGCCCGCCGGCAGGGTCACATCGTTTGCAAGGTAATAATTCCCCGCCGTCGTTGGCAGCGAGTCCGACGAGGTCCACGCCTGCCATACCGTCTCGGTGTGGGTTGTGTGTCCGTCAAATTCGTTTCCGCCGCAGAGGCAATGATTATGCGCTCCGAAAACGCAAAGGTATTTTGCATTTGATATTGCATCGAAGTTATCGGCCTTTGTTGGCACGGCCGACGCCGCGTCAAGGGTGGAAGAGGTAATCATACTCATTCCGTCCGAAAGGTCAATGCTCGGATTTTCGCTGCCGCTGTCGATGAGCTTTCCGTCATTTCCCCCCGCGAAAAGCTCGAGAATTCCGCCGTTCACGGTGATTTTGCCGTAATCTTCGGTGTAATACACCGACGGCCAAACAGCGGCTTTATCGCCCTCTATTTTAATCTTTCCGCCGTTTACCGTAAAGTCAAGAGATGAAATGCCGTACTTTTCGGAGGAAACGGATATATCGCTGCTTTCGACAACAATATGCGTTGCATCTACTATACCGCCGATAAGGTCGACGCCCTTTCCGACCGCGTTAAGCTTTCCGTCCCCGCGGAAGGTCAGCGTACGGCCCAGAAAAGCCGAAATGCAGTAACCGCCGCCGGTTTCTTCCACCGTGTTTTCACCGATAAGAACAATGTCAATGTCGCGGTTATAGCTTTCGAATTCCGAATCAATACCATATGGCATTATCGTACCGAAGCCGGCAGAAGCTTTTATGTGGGCGTTATCGAGCGTTAAAACGCTCTTTTCGGTCTCGCCTTCTTCCGCAAGCTCATATTTGACCGTTCCGTCGCCGAAAACATCGTCCTTGTTCGAATCGGTGACCTCGGTATATACACCGTCGTTTTCGAGCATGATGGGATAGATATAGTCATATTTTCCGTTTTCTCCGAAATTCGGTGTTCCGACGATTTTCGCAAACTTGGGGAGGCGTACAAGCGACATAAATTCCGTATCGAAAAAGTTTACGGGTTTGCCGAAATTGGGATTATAAAGTATACCCTCGACCCTGCCGCCGTAGGCATTGAAAAGCGGAGTATTCCCGTAGCTTCCGCTAAGCCAAATCGCGCAGCCTTCCGAGCTGTTTCCGACGGTACCGCCGTAGAGATTAAAGGACGTCCAATCCCACTCGGTCACAATGCCTACGTTTTCAAATCGGGATTCACCCTTATTGATGATACTGCCGCCGTACATATTGAAATTTCCCCGCACACTCACAACGGCAATTCCGTTACAGTTCTCGCCGTAAATACCGCCGCCTCCGATACAGTCGGTCAGGGTAAAGGAATGTGCAAGTAAATACTCTTTTTCAAATATGAGTGATTTGCCGTTAAGACAGAGCTTGATTTCGCCGTTATTCCACCCCGCAAACCACGGACTTTTGACCGAAACGTCATTTACAAGATAGTAGTTGCCTGTGTCGTTCGGAAGGGTATTTGTCGACGACCAAGGCATCCATATTTCTTCGGAATGAGACGTATGGTCGCCCGAATCGGTGTCGTTTCCGCAGACGCAATGGGAGTGAACGGGACTTTCGATGACCACCTTGCGGGAATCGGCACTCAGAGTGCTGAGATCGTCGCCGGGATTATATGTGGAAACATTGCCGTTCTTGTCGGTGGCGGTGATCTTCGTAAAGCCGCTTACGGTTCCGAAGGTGGGACCGCGCATCACGATATCCTTGGACTCAAGCTCCACCAGACTGCTTTCGAAAGTCGGTTTTGCGTAATTGTAGCCGGAGAATGCGTATTGATTACTTTTTGCCTTGAGTACGCTGTTTTTAACGGAAAAAGTCGTGTCTACGCCGTCTAAGCATATTGTTCTTCCCGCTTGCAAAACATCCGACTCTGCATAAATCACACTGTCTGTGCAGGTGGTTCCGCCTTGGCCCTGCAAAACTGCGTAAAAGGCTGCACCTTGCCCTAAAGCCGAATATATTCCCGCATGAATATACGAGTTTTCGATCGAGATCCTACCGGTGGCATAAACACACCCGCCCTGCATCGCTTTCTGCACATTTCCTTGGCGGTCCTTGCCGACGATAAGATCCAGCGCCGCGTTTTTTATCTTTAAGTCGGACACACGGATCGCCACATTGTCGCCGAAATTTTGCATGCCGCCGATCACCGTGATATCTGCCGAACAGTTACGGATCTCACAGTTTGCCGTTGAAATTGCATAAGCGCTCCGATACCCGTCCTTTGTTCCGGGAAGGGTGACCGTCAGGCTGTCATTACGGCTGTTTCCCTTGATGAGAAAGGAACTGACTGAAGCGGAGATCGCGTAAATGCTCACCGTCTTATCGCTTTCGTCCGCCCATTTGATCTCGTTTTTTCCTTTAAGGATCAGCGTGTCAATGCCGCTGCGAATGTCTATGGCTCTTGTTTCGGTCGTCACGCTGATTTCGGCGTTTTCAAGGGTCAGCGTTTTTGATTCGACGTCAAAAGTTATGCTGCCCGAAATGCCCTCGCCGACAATGCTGCCGCCCGCCGCGGGCACGGATATTCCGTTGATTTTCGCCGAAACCTCATCCGCCGCAAAGGCTGCCGTCGGCAGAGTGCTCATCATTACGCATATGGCAAGAAACATACCTATTATTCGTTTTGTCATTTCGCTTTACCTCCGTTCCCGGTATCGGCTCAGTCAAGCGCCGTAACGGTTATGTTATAATAGCCGTCGCCGAAGTTCGTATCCTGGAACATCATGTTTGAAAATTGTAATGTGAGATTTATATCCTCGTCGGCCGTGTATATGTTATTATATGCCACGGTCAGTCTTGCGGTTTGATTTGCTTTCGGTATGACAACAGAGGTTCGCGTGCCAAGCAGCATTTCGGAATTATTATATCCGTCAACAAGCGACACACCGCATATTTTATCGTCGCTTTTTGCGCTCACCGAAACCGTCCCGCTGAAAACAATGCTGTAAGAATGGCCTTTGGAAAGCGTGATTTTCTTTTCGGAGGAGCTATAAGAAATTAAATTTCCGTCGGATTTTTTCACGGTGAAAGGAAGGGTTCCCCAGCCGTAGACCGTACCGCTTGCGGCAAAGTATCCGGCGCACGAGCCGTCCTTTCCGTCTTTTCCGTCGACGCCGTTTTTGCCGTCGGCTCCCTTTTGTCCGTCCTTGCCGTCGGCTCCGTCTTTTCCGTTTGTTCCGTCTCTGCCGTCGGTACCTTTGAGAACCGACAAATCATAAATATCATGCCAAACGGTATCGCCGATATAACGCCATTCAAGCATATTTTCATTAACTCGGAATTCCGGCGTTTTGCCGTTCTCCCCGTTTTCGCCGTTTTGCCCTGCAAGACCTTCGATGTCGGCGAGAGCCACAAGGTTTTGCCATTCTTCGCCCTCATAGCGCCATTGAATATACAGGTCGGTTTTTTGAATTTCAATTTGTCTGCCGTCTGCGCCGTCAACGCCGTTTGCACCGTTTGCGCCCTCGGCCTTAACACCGGTATCGGTGGTACCGATCCACCAATTGCCGTTTTCGCCCACAAAAGGAGTCTTGCCGTCGGCTCCGTTTATACCGTCCTTACCGTCAATTCCGTTAGTACCGTCTTTTCCGTCAACTCCGTTGGTACCGTCTTTTCCGTCAACTCCGTTGGTACCGTCTTTGCCGTCAATTCCGTTGGTACCGTCCTTACCGTCGATACCGTTTATACCGTCCTTACCGTCGACTCCGTTAAGTCCGTCTTTGCCGTCGGCTCCGTAAAGCTCGGTGAGCGCCGCCAAATCGCGCCAGTCGGTTTCATCATTATATTTCCATTGAATGGCGGTGCCGTTATTACGCACCTCCACCCGATCGGCCGCCGCGCTTGTTTGTTGAACCCTGCCGCAGCCGGCAGAAAGTAAAATTCCAAGCATTAAAAGCCCGCCGACCGCATTTCTCATCATTTTTTTCATTTTGCGTTACCTCCGTTCAAAAATTCAGAGCGGTATTTATCTGCAAACAGGGCGACGCCCTGTTTTAAAACCTCCATTTGGCTTTTCAGATAATATTCGTCCTCAAACATGGCATAGTGCACGCAGGCGCGGACAAATATAAAAATCAGCGGCGTCGTGACCGTATAGGGTATTCCGATTTTCGGCTCCAACAATTTAGCATATTCGGTGTATCGCTCGTTTACACCCTCAAAAAACTTTTTTCCGTATTCAATATATTTCGGATGGGTGTAGACCTGATACATGAGGCGGTATTTGCTTCCGTGTTCCCTCGCCGTCCAATAGGGCACCTCCTCGATAAAACGCATGACGTCCTTTGGGTCGGTGGGTGCCTTTTTCATAAAATCGTCCTCCACCTTGGCCATGCAGTAGGCGGTGGACTCGACAATCAGCTCGTCAAGATTTTTGAAATAGGAATAAAGATTTCCCTGGGTGCAGCCGCAGGCCTCGGCGAGCATTTTTATCCCCGTGCCGGTAAGGCCGTGCTCGGCATAGCACTCATAGCATTTTTCCATGATTTCAATTCTCTTTTCATTGTGTTGTTTTTCTGTTCTCATTGTTTTGCAGCGCTCCTATAATTAAATGACCGTTCATTTAATTGCAGTTTAACACACTTTTTGCGAAATTGCAAGTCTTTTTCAAAAAAACAAAAAATCGAAAGCGCACCCTCTCGAACGGACTTAAAGCCTATAAAAAAGAAAAAGCCCTTGAAAAATCAAGGGCATAAAAGCTTTTCTCCTTGCCGCAGGAGCTTTAATTCGGCAAAAAGCAAGTTTATATCAAATCGGATTACGGTTATAATACTGTAAAATAAAAAGAGCAAGGTGTAACCCTTGCATTATAATTCGTGCCGCAGGCACACCTAACTTATTATCTATTACTTTTTACTTATTACTTCCCAAAAATCCCGTATCAAGCTTTATTTGAAG
>URYV01000079.1 GCA_900552285.1 uncultured Oscillospiraceae bacterium | reverse complement strand
AAAACGGGGAATTTAACATTTTTAAGGCGTGCGGGGTTCGGGCATCTGTTGCTTATAGACTCGGTTCTCTTTTCAAAAAGCATTCCTTCGGGCAACAAAAAGGAGCTGCTTGAAAAGCTTAAAGAGCTGTCAAACAAATATTTCAAATTCAGCGCGGCGAATATTCAATCCTACGACTCGGCCGACAGGGAGATCAACAAGGAGCTTTTTTACACCATCGAGGTGCTGGACGAGGCAATTTCAAAGGGGCTGAAGGTCAAATTTTTCTATAACGAATACGGCGCCGACAAAAAGCTGCGCCACCGTCTCAACGAGGCGGGCGAGGCACGGGAATATGTCATAAATCCCTACATAATGGCGGCCAACAGCGGCAAATATTATCTCATTTGCAACTATGACAAATTTGACGACATTGCCCACTACCGCATCGACCGAATAAGCAACATTCAAATTCTCGACACGCCGAGAAAGCCGAGAAACCGGGTCAAGGGGCTTGTGGGCTTGACGTTGCGCAGTATATGCGGGAGCATATTTATATGTTCGGCGGCAAATCCATAAGGGCAAAATTCGAAATGCCGAAATTTTTGATAAGCGACGTGCTGGATTATTTCAGGGCGAATGTCGATTTTGAGGACATCGGCGACGGAAAGGTCGCGGCGCAGGTCAAGGTCAACGAAAACGACATGCGGCTGTGGGCGAGACAGTATGCGGGACAGGTTAAAATCACCGAGCCCGCCGCCCTCGCCGAAGTCTGCAAACAGGACCTTAAATCCACCCTCGCCCTTTATGAGGAAGAATAGGTTTTAAATGCAATCACCCTCGGGATATGATTACATATCCCGAGGGTGATTTTTGTTTTGAGTAAATTCCGTCTACATACTGTCGTACAAGGCGTCGATTTCATCAAGTTCGTTTTTCAGCCTTAACGAGATTTCGTTTTCAACAAACTCCTGCTTTATTTTTGCTATAAAACGTATGTCGGAGAACAAATGCGTTACGGTGGAAAAAAGGCTGCCTATATCCAAATTTTTCGGATTGCTTGTAATTGCCGCGTTTATAACCGTACTTGCCGACGCAATGGAATTTGAAATAAGCAGAATTTTTCTCGTTCTCACTTCATATAGATTTCTGTTCTCCTCAGGCTTTTTAAAAAGACCGTGAGTCAGGGAAATGATAATATCGACAAGCTTTGAAACGATGAACGATGCACCGACGATTTTTATATCTCGCGAAAAGCACAGCGCGTCGTAATGTTCACGATAAAGCCTCCCCGCAAATTCCTCATTAAAGCTTGAAAGCAGCGGAACAGGCAGACCTGTTTTTGTATATTTGTCGGATTTAAGGTGCTGTGCCTGTGCGAAGATTGCTGCGGGAAGATTCAAAAAGTCGGCCTTTATATCCTGTCGGCATTCGTCTATCATCTGAGAAAACGAAACTTTTTCGCCTGTAATACTCATCTTTTTGCCGCCTGTTATCGGGTCGACGCGAATCACTCTGTTTGTTTGAAAATTATTAAATGTGATACAGTCGGTCAAAATATTTGCCGTTCCGAAAAGCCATCCGAGAATCGGGTCATGACCGAGGGTATACATACGGTGATACCTTCCTCCCATGTTTTTTCCGATGGCCGGCGATCCCTTAGTAGTATCGTAGGGAACGGTTTGATAAAGAATATTGATCCAATGCCCTTTCCCGTGCTTTTCGATATATTTCTCCTTAAAACCGTCATTTGCTTTTCTGTGCTCTTTCTCAATCGACTCATCGTTGTGATTAAGTCTTTCTTTTTTTAATTGATCGGAATTTTTTCCGTAGTCGAATTTTTCGGCAACAAGCGGAAAAACAAGAGACTTTGTCACCTGAAGAGCCGTCGCAATCGAAAGAAAGGCCAAATCGGTTTTATTAACGATATTCGTCTTTGCCGAAAAACGTCTGTTGATTTCGTCAAGTTCGTTAAAAGCCGACTCTGTCTCCTGCTCGGTCATAATATCTTCCAAGGAAACGGGATTCGGACAATATTCATTTGCCTGTGCGGCGATTTCCTCAAAAGGCTCAATTTCAGGCTTGAAAGAAGATGATACGGCAATTGATTTTTTCCTTGCGGATTTCATAGCCTCGTCGGCCTCATCGCCTTTTCCGAGCGAGCGGAGCAGTTCGAGAGACGCGGCTATATTTTCGTCCGCCGACTTTCTTGTCTTTTTGAGTTCCGCATTATTGACAAGGGATGTCGAAACATCTTGATTCATTTTAAGAACCTTGTTTATTTCATTTTCCTGTTCGGTGTACTTAAATTTACTCATAGAGCACCCTTAAGAATTATATCCCAAATCACAGCGCAAATCCTGTATTGCCGCCTGCAGAAGAACACTCAAACTCTTTAAATATTCGATTCTTTCTTTGTCTGCGTCCGACTCCTCCTTAAGCGCCTTAAGAATTGCAGTCTGTTTGGCAAGAGCGGTTTTATATAGCAGTTCTTTCGATTGGCGCAACTTTTTGTTTTTAAAATGGGAAGTTGTTCCGACTGCAAGGCCGCCTAATATAGCGGCCGGTGCAGCCAAAACAGCCAATCCGGCAACCATTCCTCCGCCGATTAACGCCCCGGCGGCGGCAAGTCCGCTTGTAATTCCTGCGGCACTCAGTCCAACGACCGAACCGCCGAGATAGAGAGCGGCAAAGCTTATACCTGCTCCGACGCCGACTCCCACGGCTCCCGCCAAAGTTTCACTAAGAGGAGAATCTTTTATTTTTCTTGATTTGTCTTTCAGTGCGGCGTCGGCATCGTCGATTACCGACTTAACGGTGTTGAGAGATTCCAGATTAGGAAACTTTGCTTCATTTTTCTTTTTCATAATTTCAGCCTCCAAATTTATTCGGGAAATTACAAAATTTCCCCTTATTCGCATTATATCACTCGGGTTCGGAACAAAAAAGAGATACATTTCCGGGGAAATGTTCCGAGGAAAGTACCCTTGGGATTTTGGGATTTAAAACCGATGTTACGTAAAATCAATACAAAAAAATCGGCTTAGAGGCGCCAAAACCAAACAAAAGCCGATTTTATATTTTTCTACATCAGAAACAAAAGAGCAAAGGCGTTGTACATTCAAAGCCTCCCTTGTGTAAAGGGAGCCGACGAGGCTTTATTGCGTTTTCTTTTCGCGCTTTTTCTTTGTGTGCTTTACCGAATACATATCGCTGTCGGCGCGGGAAACAAGGTCGGAAACGCTGCCGTCCGAGCCGTCGAGCTTTGCACAGCCGACGCTGATTTCGGCGCGTTTTTCGCCGTTTATAAAAATGTTTTGCTCGGCTATGTGCCGCTCGAGCCCCTCTTGAATTTTGCTCTTTTCCACATTCTTTTCGGCGCAGAAAACCATGGCGAATTCATCGCCGCCGTACCGCCCGCAAAAGCCCGAAAATCTCTTTGCGTATTCCACAAGACCTTCCGACAGCTCGGTCAGAATTCGGTCGCCCTTGCCGTGTCCGAAGGTGTCGTTTATGTACTTGAAATTGTCCACGTCGATAAAAAGGAACCAAAGATTTTCGTTTTCCTTTTTAAGCCGCATTTTCTCGCCGGTCAGCCGCAGAATTTCGCGGCGGTTGGAAATTCCCGTCAGCGAGTCCTGAGAAATCTTGCGCTCAAGGAAATTTATGCAGGCAAGCTGGAATGAGATGACGATTCCCACCGAAAGAATGGGTATCGTCTGAAACACGATTTGAAAGACCGAGCAGATAACGGGAGGCACGACGAATGCGGCCATGACCAGAAATTCCTCTCGGCGGGAAAGGTGTTTTTTCTGAAAGGCGCGGACAAAGCACTTGACCGACGACAGGATAAACAGGGCGAAGGACAATATCTGCTGAGCATAAAACAGCGGGCCGCGGTAATAAACGCCCGCCTCGTCAAAGCCGAAAAGACAGCCGTTAAAAAGCGAAACCGTCAGCAGCACGGCGAGAATTGCAAGGGGCAGGGCGCAAATCGCCTTTTTTCTTTTGTCGTTCCACGCATTTTTGTCAAAGTGGGTCTCGGTGTAGACATACCAGCAATATGCCGACAGGCCAAACACGATAAAATAGCAAAAATCCACCGCCTTCATAACCGAAGGGGGCAGGCGCCAATAGCCGCTCAGCCCCATGTTCCAAAGGAAGTCAAAAACGTTTGCCGCCGCCGCGAAAAGCACCGAGCCTACAAAGGCCCGCTCGTTTTGGGACTTGCAAAAGCCCGAGGCAATCATTTTCACGGCGATGACCAGCATCAAAACGACGCAAAGAATATTTATTTCCGAATAAAGCAGCGCTTCCAAAACCAAATCACTCTTTTATCATTTATCTTTGAACACGGCCGTCGGACAGCCCTCCCGCAAGGGAGAGAACCTCTCGCTCGGTGAAAATCCCGGCGTCGCCCTCAACCGAATGTTTAAGGCAGCCGGCCGCGGCGGCGAATTCCACCGTATCCTGAGCCGAAAAGCCCTTGACGTTTCCGAAAATAAGCCCGGCGGCGAAGCTGTCTCCCCCGCCGACCCTGTCGACAATGTGCATACGGTATTTTTTTGAGCGGAAATGCCGCCCTTTTTCATAAAGCACCGCCGAGAAATTGTTGTCGTCGGCCGAAAGGGTGCGCCTGACGGTCATGACCGACTGGGAAAGACCGAATTTTTCGGCTGCCGCGGCGGCCGATTCGGCGCAGGTGAGATTTCCGCCCTCTCCTATTCCGAAAAGCATTTTGAGATGATTTTCGTTGGCAATGAGCACATCGGTTTGATAAAGCAGCGGAGCAAGTGTCTTTGAGGCCTTTTCCACCGACCAAAGAGCCGAGCGGTAATTAAGGTCGCAGCTGACGGTCAGTCCCTTTTTCTTTGCCGATTCCACCGCTTTTTCAGTCAGTTCGGCGGCCGATGGCGAAAGGGCGGGAGTTATGCCGGAAAAATGAAACCAGCCTGCGCCGTCAAAAATCTCGTCAAAATCGAAGTCGGCCGACTCGGCCTTCGAAAAAACCGAGCCCTCTCTGTCATATATAACCTTTGAGGGGCGCTGAGCCGCGCCCTTTTCGAGATAATAAACACCGAGTCTCCCCTGTTTTTTCACACAGTGGGCGGTGGACACTCCGAAGGAACGGACAAAATTCTCGGCCGCTCTTCCGAGGTCGTTTTCGGGAAGGGCGGTGACGAATTCGGCGGGGCAGCCCATGTTGCAGAGGGCGACGGCGACGTTTGCCTCGCTTCCGCCGTAGTTCACGTCGAGGCGGTCGGCCTGGAGAAATCTTTTTCTTCCTTCGGGAGAAAGACGGAGCATTATCTCCCCGAGAGTTACAACCTTTTTCATGCCTTTATACCTCCCAAAATTTCCACGGCCTTTTTGCATATTTCGGTTATGCCGTCAAAGTCGCCGCTCGAAATGAGCTTGCCGCTCACCATAAAGCTGCCTCCGCAGGCAAAAACCGACGGCAAAGCAAGGTAATCGGCCAGATTTTCAAGACTTATGCCGCCTGTGGGCATGAATTTGACTCCGCCGTAGGGAGCCGACAGCGCTTTAAGCATGGCCGTGCCGCCCGCGCTCTCGGCAGGGAAAAATTTAAGGTAGGAAAGGCCGAGGGACAGCGCCTTTTCGATGTCGGACGGGGTCATGACGCCGGGCATAAAGGGGATGTTTTCCTTTTGGCAATATTCCGCCGTATTTTCGTTAAGCCCGGGGCTTACGAAAAATTCCGCCCCCGCATTCCTTGCTCTTTCGACCTGTTCGGGGCAAAGCAGCGTTCCCGCGCCGACGAGCATTTGGGGAAATTCCCTTTTGACAAGCCTTATGGCCTCCTCGGCGGCAGGGGTGCGGAAGGTGATTTCGGCAAGAGGCAGCCCCCCCTCCGTAAGAGCCTGCGCAAGGGGCAGCGCGTCCTCTACATTTTCTATTTTAACGACCGGAACAAGCCTTGCGGCCGCCAGTCTTTCCGTTGTTTTATCCATTTTTTCCTCCATAAACGGCTCGGCGCCGATTTGGCTTAAATTGTAACATATTTTTTCCCTTTGTGCAACACGGCAGGCCAAAATATTCTTGACAGACAAAAGGGGACAATATAAAATCAATGTGAGGTGAATAAATTGATCAGAAAAACAATTGCTTTTATTTGCTGCGCCGCCGTGGCGCTGTCGGCACTCTGCTTGCCTGCCGCGGGAGAGCAAGCCGTTACGGTCATAAACGGCAACGAGCTTGAAACGTTCAAGGGCCGCACCAAGGAACAGCTTTTTGCCCTTTGGCAGGCGGCCGAGGTAAAGGAATACGACTCGATTTACGAAACGGGAAAGGAAGCCTCCTTTTCGGCGCCATACAGCGGAGGCGTCATAAAGCAGGAGGTGCTCGACAATGTACAGAGCAATCTCAACTATTACCGCGCTCTCACGGGCAGCCCGCAAATTACCGAAAGGTTTGTAAATCAGCCCGAGCTGCAAAACGCCTCGGTGCTTCAGGCCATAAATCTTCGGGACAGGGAAAACGGCGTGGGACTCACCCACACCCTTTGGAATTATCCCAAGCCCGACGACATGGACAGCGATTTTTACAATTCGGCCGCTTGCGCAAGCCACAACATCATTTCCACCTACGGCTATCGCTCGGCCATAAGAGGATTTTTCTCGGAAAGCACCTTTATCTACACGGCCGGTCACCGCACCGCTCTGCTTTCGCCCTACATCGGCAGCGTTCAGATGGGGCTCGGCGACACGACCTACGGGCGGTGCCGCGAAACGACCTCTGCGTCCGAAAGCTTCACCGAAAAATTCGCCGCCTACCCCGCCCCGGGATATTTTCCCAAGCAGGATCACGCCGTTCTTTCCGATTGGGACATCTATCTCAATCTCGACTATTTCAAAAAGGCCGACGACAATGTAACCGCCGTCATAACCGACCTTGACACGGGAGAGGCGTTTGATTATTCCGCCGAGAAGAACAACATTCGGACGGGCTCGGTGATTTTTCTCGACGCGCCCGAAAGAGACGAAACGCATTATTATTCCCACAGCTATAAGGT
>URYV01000078.1 GCA_900552285.1 uncultured Oscillospiraceae bacterium | reverse complement strand
ACCTTATACCTCCGGCTTTGTGACAAAAAACACGGTGGACGAGGTTTGCAAAACCTTCACTCTTCCGCGGTGCTCGAAAAAATTCCCCGCCGAATATAAAAAGTCCCGCCCTTGCCTTAATTATTCAATAGGGGTTTGCTCGGCACCCTGCGCGGGAAAAATTTCTCTTTCCGACTATGAAGATCTTGTGGATCGTGCGGTTGAGTTTCTCAAGGGAGATACCGCCTCGGCCTTAAAAAAGCTTGAGAGCGATATGGAAAGGGCGGCCGAAAATCTTGAATTTGAAAAGGCGGCCAAGCTTCGCGACCGAATTTCGGCAATAAAAAGCTTCGGACAAAAGCAGCATATCGTGGCGTCAAAAATCAAAAATCAGGACGTTATCGCCTTTGAAACCGTTCCGGGAAAATCCTGCTTTGAGGTGTTCAGATTTTCCGACGGAAAGCTCTATGACAGGGAGGAATTCCTTTTCGACGCTCTCCCCGACAACGGCCAGACCCGCAGCGATTTCATCGTTCAGTATTATTCCATGCAGCGGGAAATTCCCAAACAGATTACGGCGGATTTTATGCCGGAGGACAGGGAACTGCTTGAAAAATGGCTGGGGGAAAAAAGCGGAAAAACGGTGTGTATCCACGTTCCCCAAAAGGGCGAGCAGCTTGGACTTTGCGAAATGTGCAAAAAGAACGCGAGAGAACGTCTTGTTATGCTTTCGGGAAAATCCGGGCGGCAAAAGGCCGTGCTCGACGAGCTTGCAAAGCTGTGCGGTCTTGAAAAAACGCCCGAATATATCGAGTCCTACGATATTTCCCACACCGCCGGCGACGAAAACGTGGCGGGAATGATAGTGTTTAAGGACGCAAAGCCATATAAAAAGGCTTACAGAAGATTTAAAATCAAATCCTTTTCCGGTCAGGACGACTATGCCTCCATGGCCGAGGTGCTTTTCCGCCGATTCACCGAATATGAAAAAAGCAAGCAAAGCGGCGAGGGCTTCGGAAGGCTTCCCGACCTTATCCTTCTTGACGGCGGAGCGGGGCAGCTTTCGGCCGTGAAAAAGGTTATGAATGACATGAATATCGACCTGCCGGTGTTCGGCATGGTCAAGGACGGCCACCACAGGACCCGCGCTCTTGTGTCGGAAGACGGAGAAATTCAGATAAAGGCGATACGTCAGGTCTTTACCCTGATAACGCAAATTCAGGATGAGGTTCACAGATTTGCCATTGAATATCATCGGCTTCGCCGTTCGAAAAAGAGCTTTTCCACCTCGCTCACCCAAATTGACGGTATAGGTCAGACCAGAGCCAAAAAGCTTCTTTCGTCCTTCGGCAGCATTGAAAAAATCAAAAATGCAACCGAGGATGAGCTTGCGGCCGTTCCCGGCATGAACAGGTCGGCGGCGCAAAGCATAAAAAAATATTATTCAAACGAATGATAATCAAACGGCATGGCGAAAAAATCGGTTTCAGCCACGCCGTTTTTTGTTTTTTTGACGAAATAAAAGGCAAATTAAAAATATCTCTTGAAATGGATAAAATATGGGTATATAATTAAGTGTATTTTTGATGATTAGAGGAATAGTTGTGCAGAAAAGAGAAGACATAAGAAATATTGCCATTATCGCCCACGTTGACCACGGTAAAACCACCCTTGTGGATCAGATGCTTGCCCAAAGCGGAATTTTCCGCCAAAACGAGCAGGTGGCCGAGCGCGTCATGGACTCCAACGACCTTGAAAGAGAACGCGGAATCACCATTCTTTCCAAAAACACCGGCGTTCACTATAACGGTGTGAAAATCAACATCGTCGACACTCCCGGCCATGCCGATTTCGGAGGAGAGGTCGAGCGTATACTCATGATGGTGGACGGCGTGCTGCTGCTTGTGGACGCCTTTGAGGGATGTATGCCCCAAACCAGATTCGTGCTTAAAAAGGCTCTTGCCCTCGGCAAGAAGGCCATTGTCGTCGTCAATAAAATCGACCGCCCGGGCGCCCGCCCCGCAGAGGTGGTGGATGAAGTCATCGACCTTTTTATCGAGCTTGACGCCGAAGAGGATCAGCTGGAGTTCCCCGTTGTTTACGCTTCGGGAAGAGACGGCACCTCCGGTCTTTCGCCCGACGATATGAAGGAGGATCTCCGTCCTCTCTTCGACACCATTTTAAAGGAAATTCCCGCCCCCGACTGCGATCGCGAGGCTCCTCTCAAAGCTCTCATTTCCAACATTGATTACGACGAATATGTCGGCCGTATCGGTGTCGGAAGGGTAGAGCAGGGCGAGCTTAAGGTCGGCCAGCAGGTGGTTCTTTGCCGAAAGGATTCCGACGCCGTCACCAAGGCGAAAATTATAAAGCTCTACACATTTGAGGGGCTTAAGCGTGCCGAGGTTCAGGTTGCGGGTCCGGGCGACCTTGTGTCCATTGCGGGCGTGACCGCCATTAACATCGGCGATACGATATGCGACCCCGAGCATCCCGATCCCATGCCCTTTGTTAAAATCGATGAGCCCACCGTTTCCATGAATTTCATGGTCAACAACTCTCCTTTTGCCGGAAAAGAGGGCAAATTTGTCACCTCGAGAAATATACGCGACCGCCTTTTCAAGGAGGTTGAAACCAATGTCAGCCTCAAGGTGGAGGAAACCGATTCGGCGGACACCTTTAAGGTGTCGGGCAGAGGAGAACTGCACCTTTCCATTCTCATCGAGACCATGCGCCGTCAGGGCTACGAATTCCAGGTATCCCGTCCCAAGGTTATTTACAAGACCGGCGAAAACGGCGAGCGTCTCGAGCCTATCGAGCTTCTCATGGTCGAGGTTCCCGAGGCATATGTCGGACCCGTTATGGAAAAGCTGGGCGCAAGAAAGGCCGAAATGGTCAACATGGGCACGAGAGACGGCGGAATGACTCACATCGAATTCCGTATTCCCGCAAGATGCCTTATGGGTTACCGTCCTCAGTTTTTGACTGCCACCAACGGCAACGGAATCATGAATCACGTTTTCGATTGCTTTGAGCCTTATAAGGGTGATGTTGAGGAAAGAGAAAGCGGCTCTATTGTTTCCTTTGAAACGGGCGAGACCAGCGCTTACGGCCTTTATAATACCCAGGACAGAGGACGTCTTTTTGTCGGTCCCGGTGTGGAGGTTTACGAGGGCATGATCGTGGGTGAAAGCCCCAAAGGCGACGACATTGTGTGCAATGTCTGCAAGAAAAAGCATTTGACAAACACCCGCGCCTCCGGTTCGGACGACGCTCTCCGCCTTGTTCCTCCCGTGAACATGAGCCTTGAACAATGCCTTGAATTCCTTAAGGACGACGAGTATCTTGAGGTTACTCCCGAGTCGCTGAGACTTCGCAAATCCATTCTCAACAAGGAACAGCGTCTCAAGGCCGAAAACCGTAAAAACAACGGCTGATCAAAGGATTTATATGACAACAATTATACTTGATCTTGAGTGGAACACGGCATACTACCCGAAACAGTCGAGATTTATAAACGAGATAATCGAGTTCGGAGCCGTAAAGCTTGACGAAAATCTTGAGGTCGTTGACGATTTTCAGATGTTTGTCCGTTCCCGCCTGACCAAACGCCTTCGCGGGAAAGTCAAGGAACTGACCCACATCACCAACGACGATCTGCTCCGCGACGGTGTGGATTTTGCCGAGGCTCTTGCAAAATTCACCGAATGGGCGGGAAAAGACAACCTTATAATGACCTGGAGCAACACCGACCTTCATGTGCTTGTGGACAACTGCAAAAGCTTTGTGGACAAGGAAACGATTCCCTTTCTTTATTACTACGCCGACCTGCAAAAGTATGTCCAGAGCTGTCTTGAGCTCGACGAATCGGCTCAGCTGGGCCTTTCTCATGCGGCCGAGCTTTTGGGCAGCTACTGCGGCGACATAGATTTTCACCGCGCCAAGGGCGACAGCTTCCTTTGCGCGAGGATTTTCAAGCAATGCTATGAGCCCGAGCATTTCGGCGAGTTTGTTTTTAACACAAGAGGAACGGATTTTTACGACCGTCTTTTCTTTAAAAACTATATCATTTCGGAAATTAACGATGAAAATCTTGAACCGTCGGATTTAAGGTTTAAATGTCCCGCCTGCGACGGACATCTTAAAAAGACCTGCAAATGGAAGTTTAAAAACCGCTACTTTGCCGCCGAGTTTTTATGCAAAAACTGCGAGAAAAAATATCGCGGCAGGGTTCAGGCCAAAAAGCTTTACGACGGCGTGTCGGTCAAAAAAACGCTGACCGAAATCAAACCCAAACCCAAAGAACAAAACAAGTAAAAAACGTCCCGTACCTTCGTCGAAGATACGGGACGTTTTAATTATAAAAGCCTTACATCAGCGATTTGTAGAGCTCGATAATGTCCTCAACACTTGTGTCGCGGGGGTTACCGGGACGGCAGGCGTCGTCATAGGCCGACTGAGCGAGGGCGGGAATGTCCTCCTCTTTTACGATTCCCTTGAGAGTGGTAGGAATTCCGACGTCCTCCGAAAGCTGACGGACGGCGTCGACGGCGGCCTTTCTGTATTCCTCCCGGGTCATGTTTTCGGTTCCCTTAACACCCATTGCGGCGGCAATGTCGCGGTATTTTTCACCGGTGTAGGGGGCGTTGTATGCCATGACGGTGGGAAGAAGAATGGCGCAGGCCTTTCCGTGGGGAGTGTCATAATAGGCCGAAAGGGTGTGAGCCATGGAGTGGTCGACGCCGAGGCCGACGTTTGAAAATCCCATGCCGGCAACATACTGGCCGAGAGCCATGCCTTCGCGGCCGACCGGCTCGTTGTTGACGGCGGCTCGGAGAGAACGTGAAATGATTTCAATGGCCTTGATATGGAACATATCCGAAAGCTCCCATGCGCCCTTGGTGATATATCCCTCAATGGCGTGGGTGAGGGCGTCCATGCCGGTTGCGGCGGTCAGTCCTTTGGGCATGGAGGACATCATTTCGGGGTCGACAACAGCCACAACGGGAATGTCATGGGCGTCGACGCAGACGAATTTGCGCTTTTTCTCCACGTCGGTAATAACATAGTTGATGGTGACCTCTGCGGCGGTTCCCGCGGTTGTGGGAACGGCGATAATGGGAACGCAGGGGTGCTTTGTGGGAGCAACTCCCTCGAGAGAACGGATGTCGGAAAATTCGGGATTGGCAATGACGATACCGATTGCCTTTGAGGTGTCCATGGAGGAACCGCCGCCGATTGCCACGATGCAGTCAGCGCCTGCGGCCTTGAATTCCTCGACTCCGTGCTGAACATTCTCAATGGTAGGATTTGCTTTGATGTCGGAATAGAGCTTGTATTCGATTCCGGCCTTGTCAAGAAGGTCGGTTACCTTGCCGGTAACGCCGAATTTGATGAGATCCGGGTCGGAACAAACAAAAGCTTTTTTAAAGCCTCTGCCTTTGATCTCTTCGGGAATGGCGCTGATTGCACCGGCGCCGTGGTAAGATGTTTCGTTGAGAACAAATTTGTTTGCCATAAAAAACACGCTCCTAAATTTAAATTAGTATAAAAATTCTTCGGGTAAAGTGACCCCGAATACCCTTGTGGGCGTGGGCGTTGTGCATAACACCGACCCCAAAACGAGGGATGAATACCCCATTATGGTGGTCGTGATGACCTACTGATACGAGCAAACGCCGCTGACGAAAAGTCGGCGGCGTTTTTGTGTGGTCTGCCGGATAACGCAAAAACACCCCGGCCGGGCGGTTTTACCGCTTGGTCGGGGTGCTGTTTTGCAAGAAAAATATTACTGCTCGTTTTCGTAGATCTTGATATAGCGCGGGGCGCTTTTATCCTGCCAGAGCAGCAGAATGGCGGTCAGGGCGACAGCCAGTGTGGTGAGGACGGCGAGCAGAGCTTTGAGAACTTTCATGGTTTGGTGCCTCCTTGTGAAGTTCGGGAGCGGAGCGGGGGACGTTCCGCCTGTCATGTTAGGTATAGTATAGCATATTCCCACAGTAAAGGCAAACGGCAGAAGAGGGAGAACAAAAAGAAAAATACGGCAGTTAGTTAAAACTAATCGGCGAAAACGAATAAGAAAGTTCAGGAAAATTCATCATTTGAGCCGTGATGTCGTTGACTTCCCGCGCCAAAATGATACAATAAGTGTGTTAAGCAGCTGCTGTCCCTGTACCAGTGCGCCTGCATGGGCGTGGGGATGGCAATTCAAGCAGAATGGGGGATTTGAAATCCATGTTGAACAAGCTGAAACGTGCGGCGCTTGGCGCGCATACGCCGCATGACAAGGCAACTGCTGCAAGCAAACCTATCCCGATGCCTCTGCCCGCGCAGGTACGCATCCTTATGAGCCAGCACATTGGCGCACCCGCCAAGGCTCTGGTCAAAAAAGGCGATGAAGTGTTCGTCGGCACCAAGATCGGTGAGGCGGGCGGCTTTGTCTCCGCAAACATCCACTCCAGCGTTTCCGGTACGGTAGCTGCAGTGGAACCTTTCCGTCTGTCCAATGGCCGTATGTGCGATTCTGTTGTCATCAAGACCGATGGCAAGCAGACCGTAGACCCGGCTGTCAAGGCACCGGAAGTCACCGATAAGGCCAGCTTCCTTGCCGCCGTGCGCGAGTGCGGTCTGGTCGGTCTGGGCGGCGCAGGCTTCCCCACCGATGTGAAGCTGCAGCCCAAGCAGTCGGTGGATACTTTACTGATCAACGCCTCCGAGTGCGAGGTGTGGCTGACCAGCGACACGCAGGAGATGCTGGAGTGCAGCGATGATATCATCCGCGGCATCAAGGCTGTGCTGCAGTATACCGGCATCCCGAAGTGCATCATTGGTATTGAGAACAACAAGCCCGAGTGCATCGACCTGCTGTGCAAAAAGACCAAGGACGACAGCGCTATTGAGGTCAAGCCCCTGCCCAGTGTCTACGGCACCGGCGCAGAGCTGATCCTCATTGAGAAGTGCCTCGGCCGCGAGGTGCCCCACGGCGGTCTGCCCGCCGATGCAGGCGCTATCGTGATGAACGTGACCAGCGTTTCCACGCTGGGCAAGTATC
>URYV01000077.1 GCA_900552285.1 uncultured Oscillospiraceae bacterium | reverse complement strand
AGGAATTCTTATTTCCCGTCTTATACCGCGAATGAAAGATGAATATAATCGGAATTACAAGCCGACGCCGGAAGCGCAAAAGCCTGTTCTTTCCACCGTTTCGCCGAAGCTTGTCAAATCCACCGAGGGCGTTGTGGTCGAGGGCGTGGACAACTGTCTTATAAAGCTTGCGCGCTGTTGTGAGCCTCTTCCCGGAGATTCCATTATCGGCTTTATAACAAGAGGCCACGGTGTGTCAATTCACAAGAGAGACTGCCCGAACGTTCCCAAGGATATTTCTTCCTGCGAACAGCCCGACCGCTGGATAAAAGCGCGGTGGGCGAACAGGCAGGGCGACGGATTTAAAGCCACCGTTGTTATTTTGGCGGTTGACAGGCAGTCGCTTCTTGCCGATGTGACAAACACTCTTGTCAACATGAGAGTGCCTCTTCACAATGTCAACGCGAGGGAACTTAAGGACGGCAACTGCGAAATTCTTATTACAATAAGTACCGAAGGAACCGAGCACCTTAAAAACATCATTGCAAAGCTCGGGAAAATTTCCAATGTTTTTTCGGTGGAGCGAACAGGTAACTAAAGGAGAAAAATATGACTGTAAAAACTTTTACGGTGGGAAATATGGACAACAAGTGCTATCTTGTGACCGACGATGCCGGCGGCGAGTCTGCGCTTGTGGACGCATCCTTTGCTCACAAAAGCTTTGTGGACGAAATTTCTTCGCTTAAGGATAATCTTAAATATATTTTTCTGACCCACGGGCATTATGACCATATTCTTTCGGTGGCGCCCATAAAGGAGGCAACCGGAGCAAAGGTGGTCATACACAAGAGAGATGCGATATGCCTTTCAAGCCCGGCTTTTTCTCTCGCCGAGCGCCACGGGCTTGAGCAGCACCCGGTTTCGGCCGACATTCTTTGCGACGACGGGGACGAAATTTCCTTGGGCGAGCTTACCTTTAAGGTGATTTACACGCCGGGCCATACCGTCGGCTGTGTATGCTATGAATGCGGCGACGCGCTTTTTACCGGCGATACCCTTTTCCGTCTCGGGGTGGGGAGAACCGACCTTCCCACGGGAAGCACGCCGAAAATGGTTGACTCGCTGAAAAAGCTTTATAATATCAAGGGAGATTTTGAGGTCTTTCCCGGTCACGGAAAGCCGTCGACTCTCGATGTGGAAAGAAGCATGAATCCCTTTATGAAAAGAGCGATGAGTATTTGATGGATTTCTTTTTGGGGCGTCCCGAGTATAAATATGAGCTTGAAAATATTTGCCGCCTGTTCTTTCCGTCGGAAAAAATAAATCCTGCGCCGAAACCCGAAAGCTCCGAGCTTTGCGCTTCGGTGGAGTTTTCAGAGTGTGAGGGACAGACCGTTATAACCTGCAAAGCAACCGCCTTTTCCAAAAAAAGTGAGAAAAAGGCCGTTTTGCCGATTGTTTCCGATGCTTATGAAAAGCGGCTTGAGCTTGCGGCAGCAAGGGCGCTTTACGGCGCTTTTTCCGAGCTTTGTGATTTTTCTCCCGCATGGGGAATTCTCACGGGAGTTCGTCCGGCAAAGCTTTTTTGTTCATTTGCCGAAGACGTGGGAACAGACGAAGCCTGCTCGATTTTTAAAAACGAATATCTTGTGGACGGCAAAAAAATCGAGCTGTGCAAAGCTTCGGCCGACGCGGAAAAGAAAGCAAAAAGCAAAAGCTTTGGGAATTCCTTCAGCCTTTATATTTCCATTCCTTTTTGTCCGAGCCGCTGTCACTACTGTTCCTTTGTTTCCCGCTCGGTGGCAAATGCCGGCAAGCTTGTGCCGAAATATGTTGAGCTTTTGACCGAAGAAATCAAAAAAACGGCAGAGGTCGCAAAAAAAATCGGACTGAGGCTTTCCACGGTCTATTTCGGCGGGGGAACGCCCACGCAACTGTCTGCGGCTCAGCTTGAGACGATTTTGTCTCAAATCGAGCAAAGCTTTGACCTTTCTCAGGTCGCCGAATATACGGTGGAGGCGGGCAGACCCGACACCGTGACAAAGGAAAAGCTTGATACGCTTAAAAGGCACGGCGTGGGAAGAATAAGCATAAATCCCCAGACGCTTGACGACCGCGTACTGCAAAATATCGGCCGAAAGCACACCGTTGACGATTTTTATAAGGCTTATGACATTGCAAAATCCGTCGGTTTTGATACAATAAATACCGACCTTATCGCGGGGCTTTCGGGAGATACCGTCGAGGGATTTTTAAAAAGCGTTGAGGGAATAATCGACCTATCCCCCGAAAATATAACGGTTCACACCCTTGCCATGAAACGTTCTTCATCATATGTGGAAAACGGTGCTGCGGTTTATTCCGCCGAGAGTAAAACCGCTTCCGAAATGGTTGAAAAAAGCACTTTGCTGCTGCAAAATGCGGGGTTTTCTCCCTATTATCTTTATCGACAGAGCAAATGCCTCGGAAATCTTGAAAATGTCGGTTGGAGCAGGGAGGGGCACGACTGTCTCTATAATATTTACATGATGAACGAGCTTCACACCGTGCTTGCGGTGGGGGCGGGAGCGGTCAGCCGTTTGAAGGCTCCGAGCGGAAATCATATCGAAAGAATTTTTAATTTTAAATATCCTTATGAATACATAAACCGTTTTGAGGAAATTTTAAAAAGAAAGGATACGGCAGGTGATTTTTATGAAAAATTTCCCTTTTGAAACAACTCTTCAATACACCGATATAAACGAGCTTATTCACACCAACGCAGCCGAGTATATTAAGACAAGCGACAGAAATTACCGTGCGTTTGTTAAAAATGTGGCAAACTCCGTTGCGTCCGACGACAGAAATAAAATCGTTATGCTTTCGGGACCTTCCGGCTCGGGAAAAACCACAACGGCGCATTTTGTGGAAAAATATATTAACGATCTCGGCAAAAAGGCCGTTACCGTTTCTCTTGACAATTTCTATCTCGGAAAGGACAAGGTTCCGAAGCTTCCCGACGGCAGAAGCGATTTTGAGTCGATAAACGCTCTTAACGTGGAGGAAATGACAAAGTGTATCGGTGACCTTATAAAGCACGGACATTGCGATATGCCGGAATTCGATTTTGTGGCGGGAAAGCCCAAGGATGAGAAAATCCCGCTCGACCTTCCCGAGGACGGTATTGCGGTTTTTGAAGGAATTCACGCTCTGAATTCCATGATTTTGGACGAACTTCCTTCGGAAAATATTTTTAAAATTTATGTCAGCGTAAAGGACGGTATATACGACGGTCCGAATTTGCTGCTTTCCCCGCGGGAAATTCGTCTGTCAAGACGTATGATAAGGGACAAAAATTTCCGCAATTCCGACGTGAAAAACACTCTCCATATGTGGACGGGCGTTGTAATGGGAGAGGAAAAATATCTTTTTCCTTTTAAAGACACAGCCGACATTTCCATAAACTCGCTCCACCCCTTTGAGCCGGCCATATACAGAAATCAAATGCTCGAGCTCCTTGCCACCGTTGAGCCGGAGGACGAAAATTTCTCCGTGGCGGCCGAAATGTACGGTGATTATATGAAGATAGCCCCCGCCGACGGCAGCCTATTGCCCGACGGTTCGCTTATACATGAATTTGTAGGATAAGGAAGGATAAAAATGAACTATCAGTTTTCCAAAAGAGTAAGCAATCTCCAGCCGTCGGCAATAAGAGAAATTCTCAAGGCCACCGCCGACCCGCAGCTCATCTCCTTTGCGGCGGGCAATCCCGCTCCCGAGGCCTTTCCCTGTGAGCAGGTCAGAGAAATTTCCGACAAACTTCTTGAAAATAACCCCATTCTTGCGCTTCAGTATTCGGTCACCGAAGGATATAATCCTTTGCGTTCCACCGTTTCGAAATATATGAAAGACAAATTTAATGTCGGCAGGGATTTTGACGACATAATAATCACCTCCGGCGCCCAGCAGGTTATGGAGCTGACCGCCAAGGCCTTTCTCAATTTCGGCGACACGATAATTTGCGAGGATCCGTCATTTGTCGGTTCTCTTAATGCCTTCCGTTCTCTCGGAGTCAACCTTAAGGGCATACCCATGGAAGCCGACGGAATGAATATCGAGGCGCTTGAAAAAGCTCTTGACAGCGAAAAGAATGCCAAGCTTATATACACCATTCCGAATTTCCAAAATCCCAGCGGAACCTGCATGTCTCTTGAAAAGCGCAAGGCGCTTTACAAGCTTGCCCTTAAACATAACGTAATTATTATAGAGGATAACCCCTATGGCGAGCTTCGTTTTGAAGGGGAAAACATTCCCTGTATCAAGAGCTTTGACGAAGAGGGTATCGTGGTATATGCCGGCTCCTTCTCCAAGGTGCTTTCCCCCGGAATGAGGGTCGGATATGCAATTGCGCCGAAGGAAATAATCGCAAAAATGACTGTCTGCAAGCAGACCGAGGATGTTCACACAAATATCTGGGCTCAGGCCGTTGCAAACGAGTTTATGTGCAAATATGATTTTGAGGGTCACCTTGCCAAAATCCGCAAAATCTATAAGCATAAGGCGGAGCTTATGCAGGGTCTGCTTGACGAAAAGGTTTGCCCGAATGTCAGCTATAATAAGGTTCAGGGCGGTCTCTTTATCTGGGCGGAGCTTCCCGAAAAATTCAATATGCTTGATGTTGTTAAAAAGGCGGTCGAGCACAAGGTGGCGGTTGTTCCCGGCACGGCATTCCTTAACGACGAGTCGGCAAAGACAAACAGCTTCCGTCTTAATTTCTCCACGCCGACCGATGAGCAAATCGTTAAGGGAATTGATATTCTTGCAAGTGTTTTAAATTCAATGAATTGAGGAAAGTAAAATGGAAAAGGAAAAGAAACTTATATACAGCGCTATCCAGCCCAGCGGTATGCTGACGCTGGGAAACTATCTCGGAGCGCTGAGAAATTGGGTCAAGCTCCAGGAAGAATATGACTGCATTTACACGGTTGCCGATCTTCATGCCATTACTGTAAGGCAGCAGACGGCCGCTTTCAGAAAGCAAATTCTTGAAACCTATGCTTTGCTTATCGCGGTGGGCGTCGATCCCGAAAAAAGCCTGCTGTTTATACAGTCTCATGTTGCGGCCCACAGTCAGCTTTCGTGGATTCTTTCCTGCTATACCCAATTCGGAGAGCTGTCCAGAATGACTCAGTTTAAGGACAAGTCGGCCAAGCACGCAGACAATGTTAATGCGGGACTCTTTACATATCCTTCGCTTATGGCTGCCGATATTCTTCTTTACAAGGCCGATTTGGTGCCGGTTGGAGCCGACCAAAAGCAGCATCTTGAAATTACGAGGGACATTGCCGCCCGTTTCAATAACATATACGGCGATGTTTTCACCATTCCCGACGGATTTATTCCGAAGGTGGGCGCAAGGGTCATGTCTCTTCAGGACCCCACGAGAAAAATGTCAAAATCCGACGAAAACGTGAACGCATGGGTGGCAATTCTCGACAAGCCCGAGGACATTATGAGAAAATTCAAGCGTGCGGTTACCGACAGCGAGGCCGAGGTTGCCTTCAGAGAGGGCAAGGACGGAGTCAATAACCTTATGGGAATTTATTCGGCCATAACTGGAAAAAGTCTTGAGGCCATAACCGACGAATTCGCCGGAAAGGGCTACGGTGATTTTAAAACCGCAGTCGGCGAGGCCGTTGTGGAAGAGCTTCGTCCCGTGAGAGAAAAGTTTGACGATCTTATGAAAAACAGGGACTTTCTTCAGGAAACGTGGAGAAACGGCGCCGTTTCGGCCGAAAAGATTGCAAACAAAACCCTCGGCAAAGTAATGAAAAAGATAGGATTTATATACTGATATGGAAAAAGTTGATTATACCGAAATTGTTTTTTCAATTTCTCCAAAGGACATTGACATTGCCGGAGACATCGCCAACATGGCGGTAAAGGGCGGAATTTATGTGGAGGATTACACGAATCTTGAGGAGAATGTTGAGCAGATTGCTCACATAGACCTTATTGACGAGGAGCTTCTCAAAAAGGACCGTTCGGTTGCAAAAATCCATATTTATCTTGACGAAACCGAAAATCCCGCCGAGACAATTTCATATATTTCCGAAATGTATAAGGCCAACGGAATAGATTTTTCGGTGGACAGCTCCATGTGCCTTTATGAGGACTGGGCAGAGAATTGGAAAAAATATTTTAAGCCGATAAATATCGGGAACAAGCTTGTGATAAGGCCCGCGTGGGAGCCCGAAACGGCTGACAAAAGCCGCACCGAGCTTATTTTGGAGCCCGGTATGGCATTCGGAACAGGAACTCACGAAACGACAAGGCTTTGTCTTGAGCTTTTGTCGGAATATGTCGGCCCCGATTCGGAAATTCTCGATGTGGGAACGGGAAGCGGAATTCTCGCCGTTGCGGGCGTGCTTCTCGGAGCGCAAAAAGCTCTTGGAGTCGACATCGACGAGCTGTCGGTTAAAACAGCCGAGCAAAATGCCAAGCTTAACGGCGTTGACAATAAAACCGAATTTATCTGCGGAAATCTTACCGATAAGGTGAGCGGAAAATTCAACATTGTCACGGCCAACATTGTTGCCGATGTCATAATCATGCTCAATAACGATATTCTTAAATTCCTTGACAAGGACGGAATTTACATTATGAGCGGAATAATCGACACAAGAGAAAATGATGTGCTCGAAAATCTCAAGGGAAAATTCGAGGTGCTTAAAATAATCCGCGAGCGCGGTTGGACGGCCATTGCCGCAAAACCTTTATGAGCGTCAAAGAACAGTTCCTCGGCGGCGGAATGAGCGTTTTTACAAGCGACGTTCACACGTTCGGCACCGATGCGGTCTTGCTTGCAAGCTTTGCTCAGCCGAGAAAGAGAACAAAGGCCGCCGAACTCGGAACGGGCTGCGGAATAATTTCACTCATATGGTGCCGTGACGGCAATTGCAGCACTATTGATGCCGTGGATATACAGAAAGAGGCCTGCGAGCTTGTAAACGCCGCGGCAAAAAAGCACGGGCTGACGGACAAGCTCAGGGTTCACAATGCCGATTTAAAGTCTCTTGACGGGGTTTTGCCTGCGGGCAGCTTTGAGCTTGTGGTGATGAATC
>URYV01000076.1 GCA_900552285.1 uncultured Oscillospiraceae bacterium | reverse complement strand
GGACAGAATGCTGTAGATGAAATAGAAAAAGTGTCCGTGGCAAGGTGGTGTTCATCGCCCCCAATGAGGCCTGCCTTGCTGAAGCAAAGCAGCGGTATGAGGATCAGTTCATCTTCTGCGAGTCCCGGCTGGGGGATACCCCGTCGGCCATCGTCAACGGGGAGCTCATCAACCGCAAGTTCAACAAGGGCACCGGCATCAAGGCCATCTGCGATGAGCTGGCTTCGGCAATCCCCGTGGAAAACGGCCTTTCCATAAGTTCGAGAAGCGTTATGGGCGTGGAAATTCCCACCGTCACCCTCGAGCCCTCGTCCCCCATGAAAAACTACTACGGATTTTATTCCACCAACTCCATGCTCGACGAGGCCTATTTCAAGTTTGATCGGGTCAAAAAACTGACAACCGAGCTTCTTGAGATAGAAAACAGCGTATACCGTCTTGCCACCGCCATAAGCAAGACCCAAAAGCGGGCCAACGCCCTTAAAAACATCGTCATCCCAAGGTTTAAAAACCAGATTGCCACCATTTCCGAATCACTTGAGGAAAAAGAGATGGAGGAACATTCCCGCCTTAAGATGATAAAAAAGCAAAAAGAGGAATAATTCGGTATTGTAAAGCCGCTCCGAAAGGATTTGTCCGATCGGGGCGGCTTTTTTTTCAAAATAAAAAGGCGCAGAAGGCAAAAGCCAACCGCGCCGAAAAACACAAGGCCTCAGCTGCTGCGACACAACCTTTTACCCGCCTTGAGTACGTAAAAGAAGAAGCCTGCATTTTTACCGAAACAAGACACACTCTCCGGCAGGGAAATATTAGGTTATGTCGCTTTTCTATAATAACACATATTTTCCTTTTTTTCAACATCAAAAGTTTAAACCGCGGCACACAATTTTTTGTATATTACACTTGATTTTTGTGACATATTGTGATATATTTGATTTGATAACACAATTATTGTGATTGAGGTGTGTATTTTGAAAAAATATCTTTCATTTCTGCTCGCCCTTGCAATAACCCTTTCTGCGGCGCTTATGCCCGGAACGGTCATGGCCGAGAGCGAAAAAAAGCAGGGAAAATCCCTTTCTCTCGCCCGCTGCGAGTCAATCGGCGAGGGCTGGAGAAACGTTGCCGACCTTGAATCGACGGTTTCCGTCGACACCGAAAACAAGGCCGAGGGCGACGCAAGTATCAAGCTTGTTTCATCCAAAGACCAGGCCGACGAAAACGGCGTTCGCGGAAAATTTTATCTGCGCACGGGCAACATAATCGACCTTACAAACTACTCCGAGCTGACCTTTAAATTTTATGTCGATCGCGTTATCATGAACGACAACAAACTTAAAATCGACCTTTCCTCGGCCGACGAGGGAAACGACGGATACAGCTATGAGGTCAACATGAAGCTGTGGAGAAAGGGCTGGCACGACGTCACACTCGATTTGACCAACCTTCCCGAGCCCTCGGTCGCCACCGATAAAACTTCCATAAAACGCATTTGTTTCACCTGGCTCAACGTCAAAAAGAGCGACAACCTTGTTTTTAATGTGGACGACATCCGTCTGACCCTTAATCCAGACATTCCCCTTCCCTCGCTTGACAGCTTTGAGCAAAGCGAAAAGCTTGCCTTCGGCGATGTAAATTCAAGCGGAACCGTCACGGCGGCCGACGCCCTGCTCGCCCTTCAGGCCTCGGTGGGAAAGACCTCCCTCGACACCTTCGGCAGCCTTATGGCCGACGCCGACGGCGACAGCTCGGTGACAGTTACCGACGCATTGCTGATTTTGATGCGCTCGGTCAAAAAGAATGTTAATCTCGACGGTGAAGTTATGCTCTATTCCTATCTTGACAAATCATTGGCAACCAAACATAAGCTTACCTTCGCCTCCGACGGAAAGTTTAAAATCCTCGAAATATCCGACATACACAACAACCGCAACGACGGAAAAATCCACGCCGAAACGGCTTCCGCAGTCGCCCAAATGCTTGACGAAACCAAGCCCGACCTTTTGGTTCTCAACGGCGACACGATCATGCACAATTTCACGGGGAGCTATGAACAGCGCGTCAAGGACGTGACCGGAATTCTCACCGATTTCAACGCCATTTTGGCCGAGCGCAACGTTTACTGGCTCGCCACCTTCGGCAATCACGACTATCAGTGCGGCGTTTCAAAAGACGATCAGATGAAAATCTACGAATCGCTGAGCCATTGCCTTGCCATTGCGGGCGAGGTAACCACCGACCAAAACTGGCCTGCCAACCGCGTGGGCAACTATGTCAGCCAGGTATATGACAGCACCGGCAAGGAAGTTAAGCTCAATCTTTGGTGCCTCGATTCGGGTATCGGCGTTGTGGTTGACGACACCAACAACATTCCCGGAGACAACAACGCATATATAATGCCCGCTCAAATCGAGTGGTATAAAAAGACCTCTGCGGGTCTCGAGGCCATGGCCGGAACAAAGGTTCCCGGAATTATGTTTGCCCACATTCCGATTCCCGAGTTCAAGGAAATTCTCCTCGACAAGGAAGGCACCCACATGACGGGTCACAACGGTGAGGCCGTTTGCTCCTCCAACACCAACAGCGGAATGTTTGACGCGCTTTTGGCAAGAGGAGACGTGCTTTCTTTCAATGCCGCCCACGACCACACAAACACATTCGCCGGAATTTATAAGGGCATCGAGCTTTCCTACGACGGATCCCTTGCCTATGACTCCTACGGCGGATATTACGGCGAGGCGCCCAACAAATCCACCGCAGGCGGACGTCTTATAACCGTCGACCAATCCGACGTTGCGGCCTACACCGCCGAATTTGTTCAGTATGTTCCAAAAGCATAAGCTTTAAAAACAAACTCCCGAAAGCAAAGCCGATATTTTCGGAATGCTTTCGGGAATTTTTATTTTAAAAACAAACAAGCGGTTACGTTTTGTCAAAAACAGCTCCGTTAGGCTGTAAATTTTGTTGCTTTTTGCGCGGTTTTGTGCTATACTGCTTTAAAGTGTCAACTCGGCTCTGTTGTAGAGTTCGGCGCCGTGTGTCTTAAACTTGCGGCTCCGACCGGACAGGGCTTATAAGAAAGGATTTTTTTATGGAGAGAGAAAAGTTAGGCTCGCGCCTCGGTTTTATTCTGCTTTCGGCAGGATGCGCCATAGGCTGCGGAAATGTGTGGAAGTTCCCCTGGATGACGGGACAAAACGGCGGAGGCGGATTTGTTCTCATTTACATTCTGTTCCTCTTGGTTCTCGGACTTCCCGTTATGACAATGGAATTTGCCATGGGCCGCGCGGCGCAGGCAAGTCCCGTGCGTATGTATCACAAGCTTGAAAAACCGGGAACCAAATGGCACATTCACGGCTATGTATCATTTTTTGCAAACATCTGCCTTATGGCCTTCTACACGGTTGTCACGGGCTGGATGATTTATTATTTCTTTAAATTCCTCATCGGGCAAAACCAAAATCTCGGCTTTGAAGCCATGATAACCGATCCGAAAATCAACGTCATCTTCCTTGCAATCGCCGTTTTCATCGGATTCGGCACCCTTTGCTTTAAGCTGCAGGGCGGTCTTGAACGGGTCACCAAATATATGATGATAGTAATGCTTTTCCTCATGGCGGTTCTTGCCGTCCATTCGGCCACTCTTTCGGGAGCCGCCGAGGGATACAAATTCTATCTCGTTCCCGATTTTGCCAAAATCACCCCCACCGTGGTGGTGTCGGCAATGAATCAGGCCTTCTTCACCTTAAGCATCGGAATCGGCTCCATGGCCATTTTCGGAAGCTATATCGGCAAGGAGCGCTCGCTGCTCGGCGAATCTGTCAACGTCATTGTGCTTGACACCTTTGTGGCTATTGTTTCGGGACTTATAATTTTCCCCGCCTGCTATACATATAATCTTGAGGTCACGGCAGGACCCCCCCTTCTTTTCAACACCATGGCAAGCGTCTTTAACAACATGGGCGCCGCCGGCAGATGGTGGGGCGCCGTTTTCTTCCTCTTTATGGTGTTTGCCGCCCTTTCCACCGTGCTTGCCGTTTTTGAGAACATTTTGGCCTGCGTGAGAGAAATGACCGGCTGGAGCCGCCCCAAGGGCTGCCTCATATGCGGTATCGTAATTTTCCTCCTCGCCCTGACCACCGCTCTCGGTTACAGCGTGCTCCATTTCCAGCCCTTCGCAAAGGGCACGGCATGGCTCGATTTCTGGGATTTCCTCGTCAGCACCAACTTCCTGCCCCTCGGCTCCCTCGTCGTTGCCCTCTTCTGCTGCAACAAGCAGCTTGGCTGGGGTTGGGACAACCTTGTGGCCGAGGCCAACATCGGCAAGGGCATGAAGGTCAAAAACTGGATGAAACCGATATTTATGTATTTTGTTCCCGCCGCCATTATGGTTATTTACATTGTGGGTCTTGTCAACTTCCAATGGAGATAAGCTGAAAAATAAAGTCAAAGACCGAGTGAAATTATCACTCGGTCTTTTTTTACATTTCAATGTTGCCTTTGTGCACGCCGGTCAAGGAAAATTCCACCCATTCGGCCACATTAACGGCATGGTCGCCGATGCGCTCGAAATATTTCGCTATCATAAGCATATCCACGGCAAACTCGCCGTCGGTTTCGCTTTTTGTTATCATGGAAACAAGGGCGTTTTTGACCTTGTCGAAAAGGGCGTCCACCTCGTCGTCGGCAGCCTGAACCTTTTTTGCAAGCTCAAGGTCGCGCTTGACATAGGCCTCGATACTGCTGTTTACCATTTTTATTACAGAGGTCGCCATATCCTTGATGTCGCTGCATTCTATGCCGCTTTTGCCGTCCAAGAACAGTATTATCTCGGCAATGTCCGACGCCTGATCGCCGATTCGCTCAAGGTCGGTTATCATTTTCAGCGCCGCCGAAATTTGGCGAAGATCCCTCGCCACAGGCTGCTGCTGAAGCAGCATTTTAAGGCACAGCGACTCTATATCCCGCTCGAGACGGTCAATTTCGTCGTCCTCGCCCTGCACCCTCGCGGCCATTTCCATATCGCTTTCTGTGAGTGCCGTGGCGGCAAGGGCGATAACCTCCTCGCAGGCCATTCCCATTTCGGTCAGCTTTTCATTAAGGGTTTTAAGCTGTCTGTCAAATCGGTTTCTCATTATCCGAACCTCCCTGTTATATAATCCTCGGTGCGCTTGTCCTCGGGGCGGGAGAACAGCTTTTGCGTCGCATCGAATTCTATAAGATCCCCCAGCAAAAAGAATGCCGTATAGTCAGACACTCTGACCGCCTGCTGCATATTGTGGGTGACGCAAACAATGGTATAGTCCTTTTTAAGCTCGGTGACCAGGTCCTCGATTTTGGAGGTGGAAACGGGGTCAAGGGCGCTTGTGGGCTCGTCCATAAGAAGAACCTTTGGCTTTACAGCAAGAGCCCTGGCAATGCAAAGCCGCTGCTGCTGGCCTCCCGAAAGGCCGAGAGCGGATTTTTTGAGTCGGTCCTTGACCTCGTCCCAAATGGCCGCCCCCCGAAGAGACTGCTCGACAATACCGTCAAGCTCGGCTTTGGGTACGCCGTGGGTACGGGGACCGTAGGCAATGTTGTCATATATACTCATGGGAAAGGGATTGGGCTTTTGGAAAACCATTCCCACATTTTTGCGAAGCTCGTTTACATCGAGAGAAAAAATATCCTTGTTCTCATATTTGACCTCGCCGGTCACCTTAACCCCGGGGATAAGATCGTTCATACGGTTTAAGGTTTTCAAAAACGTGGATTTTCCGCAGCCGGAGGGGCCGATAAGAGCGGTTATGCTATGCTCCCTGACATCCATGTTAATTCCGTTTAAAGCCTTTGTCTGGCCGTACCAAAGGCACAGATCGCGTGCGGTAATAATATCACTCATTTGTTTCTCCTCTTTTTGAAAGCGCGGCCGATGGCGTCGGCCGAAAAATTGATAAGAAGGGTCATTATCATAAGAATTGCGGCAATGGCAAAGGCCACGTCAAACTCGCCCTGCTCCTTGGCATAAACATAAAGAGCCACCGTCAGGGTACAGCCCGAGCTTTTAAGCCCGTTTATAAGGCCGTTCAGCGTGTGGGCAAAGCCCGCCGTGAAAAGCAGCGCGGCCGATTCGCCGAGGATTCTTCCCACCGACAGAATACAGCCGGTCACGACGCCGTCGACGCAGCCGGGAAGCACGACGGTTCTGACCACCCTCCACTTTCCCGCTCCGAGCCCGAAGGCACCTTCACGATAGCTGTCGGGAACGGTTTTAAGGCTTTCCTGAGTTGTTCTCATGACGGTTGGCAGGTTCATGATTACAAGGGTCATGGCACCGGCCGCAAGGGAGGTTTTCATGTCGAGAAACTGACAGAAAAACAACATGCCCACCAGTCCGAAAATTATGGACGGAATTCCCGAAAGGGTCTCGGCGGCATATTCTATAATGCCGACCACCCTTTTGTTTGCGGCATATTCGTTTAAATAAACCGCCGCCCCCACTCCGAGAGGAAGCACGACTATAAGCGTGGCAAGAATCATGTAAAGCGTGTTTAAAATATCGGGAAGAATACCGATGTTGTCGCCGAGATAGCTGGGCTTTGTGGAAAGCAGATTCCACGACACATGGGGCAGACCCTTACAAAGCACATATATTATTATAAAAAGTGTGACGGCACAGGTTATGCCGGCGCAAAGACCCATAAGGGTTTTCATAAGACCGATGTAGCCTCTGCGCTTTTTTGAAAGGTAGTTTTTCTTCATGCCTTTTGCTTCCTCCCTTTAAGGAAAAAATTGAGGGTGGCGTTTATGAGCATTATAAAAAGGAAAAGCACAAGAGCAATGGAAAAGAGCGCCTGCCGCTGAAGTCCGGAGGCATAGGACATTTCGCTTGCAACGGCGGTGGTCAGAAATCTCACGCTCTCAAAAAGAGAGGGCATATTTGGCGCATTTCCCGACACCATGATAACCGCCATTGCTTCTCCGATGGCACGTCCCACACCGAGCACCACGGCCGCGGTAATACCGCTTCTTGCCGCGGGAACCGACACTTTAAAATACGTTTCCACAGGCGTTGCACCGAGGGAAAGCGACGCCTCCTCATACTCCTTCGGCACCGCCTCAAGGGCATTTAACGACACCTTGATTATGGAAGGCAGCACCATTATCGCAAGCACGGCGATGGCCGCAAGAAGGCTTGCTCCGTCGGCCACTCCGAAAATACTGCGTATCCCGGGGACAAGCACAAGCATACCCACGAGTCCGTAAACGACCGACGGAATTCCCGCAAGCAGTCCCACGGCCGATTCCACAATCCTCCGAACGCTTTTCGGCGCAACCTTTGCGAGAAAAACTATCTGATGAAAAATATTGTTTTAATCGGAATGCCGGCTTCGGGCAAAA
>URYV01000075.1 GCA_900552285.1 uncultured Oscillospiraceae bacterium | reverse complement strand
GTTTCCAAAATGGACGACCTTATCGGCCGTCGAAAGGATAAACAGCCCATCGATATGCCCAGCGCCGGGAGCACCTTTAAGCGCCCGGAAGGCAACTTTGCCGGGACTCTTATAGAGCAATGCGGTCTTAAGGGGTTTTCAATCGGCGGAGCCATGGTAAGCGACAAGCACGCCGGGTTTATAGTCAACACGGGGGACGCCACCTGCAGCGAGGTGCTGCGTCTCATCGAAAAGGTAAAGGATATCGTGCTTGAAAAAAGCGGAGTTTTGCTCGAACCGGAGGTTCGGGTCATAAAATAAAGGAGGAAGTATGGATTTTGTAATTGTCACCGGCCTTTCGGGCTCGGGAAAATCAAAAGCGGTGGACGCCCTTGAGGATATAGGATTTTTCTGCGTCGACAATATGCCTCCTTCTTTTATAGAAAAGTTTTACGAGCTTTGCGCCGAGGAGGAAATGGAAAAGGTTGCCGTCGTGACCGATTCGCGCGGCGGTTACCTCTTTCACAGTGTGTCCAAAACCCTCGACATTCTGGACGGAAAAAATATAGATTATAAAATCATGTTTTTCGAGTGCTCCGACGAGGTGCTTTACAAACGCTATAAAGAAACAAGAAGAAAGCACCCTCTTTCCGACGACTGCGAGGGCTCGGTTATGGCCTCGGTCAAAAAGGAAAGGGAAATGCTCGAAACCTTAAGGGGACGCGCCGATTATATAATCGACACGACCCAGCTTTCCCCCGCCCAGCTCAAGGAGCGCATAAGCGATATTTTTCTCGGCGATTCGGTCAAGGGCCTTCGCATAACCTGTATGTCCTTCGGCTTCAAATACGGTGCGCCCACCGAGGCCGACATGGTTTTTGACGTGCGCTGCCTGCCCAATCCCTTTTACATCGACGAGCTGAGGGACAAGACCGGCCTTGACAGCGAGGTCTATGATTATGTTATGGAAAAGCCGGAGACCAAAGGCTTTGCCGACCGCCTTTTTGACATGATGGATTATCTTATTCCTCTTTACAGCGACGAGGGCAAAAGCTCCCTTGTGATCGCTATCGGCTGTACCGGCGGAAAACACCGCTCGGTCACCCTTGCCGAGGCTCTTGCCAGCCACATTTCCGAAAGCGGACTTAAGGCGGCCACCGTTCACCGCGACATTACAAAGGGCAGAAAATGAGCGAGCTGACCTTTTCGGGCAGGGTGAAAAAAGAGCTCTGTTCGGTAAAAAACATGAAGGACTGCTGTAAAAAGGCCGAGTGCTACGGCGCAATGCTTTTTTTCAGAACCTTCAGATATGACGAAATTGCCTTTAAAACCGAATATGATTTTTGTGCCGAGCGGTTTAAATCACTTGCGGGAGAGGTGCTTGACGCGCCTTTGAAAATACAGCGCTCCCGCGCAAAAAACGGGCTCTACTCGGGTAAAATAGAAAAGGAGCTTTGCGGCGGAATATCGGAATTCTTTTTCCATTCCAAAAAAGACCCTTTTCTTTGCATAAACCGCGGAAATATCGACGGCGACTGCTGTGTGGCCGCCTTTATTCGAGGGGTGTTTCTGTCGGCGGGCAGCATTACGAGTCCCGAAAAGGAATATCACCTGGAGTTCAAGGTCGGATATAAACGCCTCGCAAACGACCTTGTGACCTTCATCGGCGACTATCTCACTTCGCCCAAAATCACCACGAGAAAATCGTCATATGTGGTTTATTATAAAGACAGCGCCGCCATTGAGGACATCATTGCCTTTATGGGCGGTCAGCTTTCGGCCATGGATTTTATGCAGGCCAAAATGCTCAAGGAAATGCGAAACAACGTCAACCGAACCACAAACTGTATAACCGCCAACATTTCCAAAACCCTGTCGGCCGTCAGCCGTCAGAAAAAAGCCATCGAAATAATAGAAAACGCCGGAGGTCTCGAACTTCTTCCGCCCTCTCTCTACGAGGTGGCGGTGCTCAGAAAGCAAAACGAGGACGCGTCTCTTTCCGAGCTGTGCGAAATGCTTGAGGAAAAATTGAGCCGTTCGGGACTTAATCACCGTCTTGAAAAAATAATACAGATCGCAGGTGATATTGAGGCGAAAAAATCCGAAAACAGGGACGAAAAATGAGAGAATTTGTTCATCTTCATTTGCATAGCGAATACAGCCTTCTTGACGGCGCCTGCCGTATAAGAGAGCTTGTTAGCTCTGTTAAAAACCTCGGACAGCGCGCTGTGGCCTTGACCGACCACGGCGTTATGTACGGGGTTATTGATTTTTATAAGGAATGTAAGGCTCAGGGTATAAAGCCCATAATCGGCTGCGAGGTTTATGTGGCAAAGGGCGATATGGAAAGCCGCCCGGCACGGGGGCAGTCGGCATATAATCACCTTATACTGCTGTGCAAAAACAACGAGGGCTATAAAAATCTCATAAAGCTGGTGTCGGCTTCCTTTGCGCGGGGTTTTTATCAAAAGCCGAGGATTGACAAAAAGCTGCTCGAAAAACACAGCGAGGGACTGATTTGCCTTTCGGCCTGTCTTGCGGGCGAAATTCCTCAGCTGCTTTTAAACGGGGATTATGAGGGTGCCAAAGAGGCCGCTTTATGGTTTGAAAACCTTTTCGGCAAGGGCAATTATTATATTGAAATTCAGGATCACGGCATAGAGGAGCAAAAAACCGTGCTTCCGAGGCTTGTCAACCTTTCGAGGGAAACGGGAATTCCCCTTGTTGCCACAAACGACGTTCACTATATCCGACCCGACGACGCCTTCACCCAAAAGGTGCTTATTTGCATACAAACGGGAAGAACGGTGGATGACGAGGGAGGCCTTGAATTTTCTTCGGAGGAATTCTATCTTAAATCGGCCGACGAAATGTATGAGCTTTTTCCCGCCCTTTCCGATGCGGTGGAAAGAACGGCCGAAATTGCCGAAAAATGCAATGTGGAATTCGAATTCGGAAAGACAAAGCTGCCTCATTTTGAGGTGGAGGGCGACCATTTCGAATATCTTAAAGGACTTTGCGAAAAGGGTATGAGCCGGCTCTACGGCCCATCTCCCGCCCATTCGATTGTAGACCGCATGAACTATGAGCTTGATGTTATAAACAAAATGGGGTATGTGGATTATTACCTCATTGTCTACGACTTTATAAACTTCGCCAAAAGCCGCGGTATTCCCGTGGGTCCCGGAAGGGGCTCGGGCGCGGGAAGCCTTTGCGCCTATCTTTGCGGAATAACCGAGATAGACCCCATAAAATATAACCTGATTTTCGAGCGCTTTTTAAATCCCGAGCGGGTGAGTATGCCCGATTTTGACGTGGATTTTTGCTATGTCAGACGTGAGGAAGTCATAAAATATCTTGTGGAAAAATACGGCTTTGACCATGTGGCTCAAATCGTCACCTTCGGTACTCTTGCGGCAAGAGCGGCGGTGAGAGATGTGGGACGTGCCCTCGGGATGCCCTATTCCGCAGTAGACGGTGTGGCGAAAAAAATCCCCCAAAAGCACGGAATGTCTCTTAAGGAGGCTCTCGGCAGCTCTCCCGAGCTTTCAAAGCTTTATTCCGAGGACGAGGATGTAAAACGGCTTATCGACGTTTCCATGAGGGTGGAGGGTATGCCGCGCCACGCCTCGACCCATGCCGCCGGAGTGGTTATAACAAGGGACACCGTCGACAGCTATGTCCCCCTTGCCAAAAGCGACGACGCCATGGTCACACAATTCACCATGACTGCTCTCGAGCAGCTCGGTCTGCTCAAAATCGACCTTTTGGGGCTTCGGACTCTGACGGTTATCGACGACGCCGAAAAAATGGTGAAAAAATCTGAGCCGAATTTTGACATAAAGGGCATTGATACCGACGATGCCGAGGTTTTCAGGTTAATTTCCTCGGGAAACACCGACGGCCTTTTTCAGCTTGAATCCACGGGCATGAAAAGTGTGCTTCAGCGCCTTCGTCCGAAGAGCCTTGAGGACATTATCGCCGTTATTTCCCTCTACCGTCCCGGTCCCATGGACTCGATAGGAAAATATATCGAAAACCGCCACAATCCCGGCGGAATAAAATATCCGACCCCGCAGCTTGCCCCCATTCTCGATGTGACCTACGGCTGCCTTGTCTATCAGGAACAGGTCATGCAGGTGTTCAGAGAGCTGGCGGGATATTCCTTCGGCCGCGCCGACGTGGTGCGCCGCGCCATGGCAAAGAAAAAGCAGGACGTTATGGAAAAAGAGCGGGAGACCTTTGTGGAGGGCTGTCTTAAAAACGGCATATCAAAGGAAATTTCGAATTCTCTTTTTGACGACATGACCTCCTTTGCCTCCTATGCCTTTAACAAATCCCATGCCGCCGCCTATGCTCTTGTGGCCTATCGCACGGCTTATCTTAAATGTCATTATCCCGCCGAGTTTATGGCCGCTCTCATGTCGAGCACGGTAAACGACGCGCCGAAATATATCGCCGAATGCAGCCGCATGGGAATAAAGGTGCTGCCTCCCGACGTCAACATCAGCGAAAGGGACTTTTCGGTCAGGGAGGGCAAGGTGGTTTTCGGCCTGCTTGCCATTAAAAACCTCGGTATAAATATAATCGAGGCCATAATAAGAAACCGTCGGGAAAACGGTCCCTTCAAAAGCTTTTCCGATTTTTGCCGCCGCCTGCACGGGCGGGAGCTTAACAAAAAGGGTCTTGAAAGCTTAATAAAAAGCGGGGCGCTCGACTGCTTCGGAAACACCCGTGCTTCCATGCTCTCCTGCTATGAAAAGCTGCTTTCTGGCATTGCGGGGGACAGCCGCAGCAACATCGAAGGGCAAATGGGTCTTTTCGACAATGCCGAGCAAAACGGGGAATACTATAAAATGCCCGACCTTCCCGAGCTTTCAAAAGCCGAGCTTCTTAAAATGGAAAAGGAAACTACGGGTATATATATATCGGGACATCCCGTTTTGAAATATCAGGGTATCAAAAAATCGGCGGGCATTACCGACATCGAAAACCTTGTCTCGGGTCAGGAAAAAAATCACGACGGCAAGAGGGTAAAGCTCCTCGGAGTTATCAGCGAGGTCAGAAAAAAGACCACGAGAAACAACGACCAAATGGCATATCTGACCCTTGAGGACACATCCTCAAATGTGGAAATCCTTGTGTTTCCCAAAACGCTGCGCGAGTATTCCCACCTTGTTTTTGAAGGCTCGACCGTTGTTATGGGCGGAAGAATATCCCTTCGCGAGGAACGGGAAACCCAGATTATATGCGAAAGCATTTGCGATGCCGAGGAGTTTGCAAAAAATCCCCGCGGCTTTGAAAAAAACAGGCAAAAGGCGCCTTCGCAGTCAAAATATCACGGTCTTCATCTGCTGCTTCCCCAAAGCGGCGGTGAGGTCTACGACAGGGTGAAAAACCTCCTTGAAATATTCGACGGAACGACCCCCGTTTACTTTAAATTTCAGGACAGCGGCAAGCGTGTGGCGGCGCCGAGAAGCCTGTTTGTCGACCTAAACGAGCCGCTGCTTTGCGAGCTGCGCAGAATTCTCGGGGAAAAAGGCGTCTTTGTGCTTAAATAAAATGCATAAATATGCGATAAATTCGACAAATATCTTGACTTTTGAGCCAAAGATGATAAAATGGAATAAGTATTATTTTAGGGATTTGGGAGGCATTTACATGAATGTTAAGACCATCGGAGTTCTGACGAGCGGAGGAGACGCTCCCGGAATGAATGCGGCCGTTCGCGCCGTTGTCAGAACGGCTCTCAGCAAGGGTATGAGAGTAAAAGGAATTTACAGAGGATATAACGGACTTATCGAGGACGAGGTTTTCGATATGAATATCCGCAGCGTATCCGACATTATTCATCGCGGCGGAACCGTGCTTTTCACGGCAAGAAGCCCGAGATTTAAGGAAGAAGAGGGTATGCAGACCGCCATCAACACCTGCAAAAAGCACGGTATCGACGGCATTGTCTGTATCGGCGGCGACGGAACCTACCGCGGAGCAAGAGACCTTTCGGAAAGAGGAATTCCCTGCGTCGGCGTTCCCGGCACCATAGATAACGACATTTCAAGCACCGAGTATTCCATCGGCTTTGACACCGCCGTCAACACCTGTAAGGAAATGGTCGACCGTCTGCGCGACACCGCACAGAGCCACGAGCGCTGCACCATTGTCGAGGTCATGGGCAGAGGCGCCGGTTATCTTGCACTTCATTCGGGCATTGCCTGCGGAGCTACCACCATACTTGTCCCCGAGGTTGAGTTTGATGTGGAAAAGGACATCATCGACCGCATTTACCGTGCCAAAAACACCGGCAAAAAGCATTTTATAATCGTTGTCGCCGAGGGTATCGGCGGTGTTGAAAAGCTGTCCAAGCAGATTCAGGCCGTCACCGGAATCGACTCCCGCGCCACCATTCTCGGTCACGTTCAGCGCGGCGGTTCGCCCAGCGTCCGCGACCGCGTCTGCGCCAGCGAAATGGGCTATGCCGCAGTCGATCTTCTTTCTCAGGGTATCGGCAACCGCGTTGTGGCTTATCGGCACGGCGAGCTTGTTGACATCGACATATTCGAGGCTCTTAAAATGGAAAAGCCCTTTGAATACAAGCTTTATGAAATCGCAAATACAATAAACAACTGATTCGGGTAAAAAGCTGTACCTTTTTCTGAGGTACGGCTTTTTTATATTATTTTTAAAATCTGAGGTGACGAAATGAAGGAATTGCATCTTATATGCGAAGCCCATCTTGACCCCGTTTGGCTTTGGGAGTGGGAGGAAGGCGCGTCGGCCGCCGTTTCCACATTCCAAAGCGCGGCAAATCTCGCCGACCAATTCGATTATATCTTCTGCCACAATGAGGTCAGCCTTTATAAGTACATTGCCGATTATGCCCCCGACCTTTTTGAAAAGATAAAGCAGCTCATAAAGGCGGGAAAATGGCACGTTATCGGCGGCTGGTATCTTCAGCCCGACGCCAATATGCCCTCGGGCGAAAGCTTTATCCGCCATGCGCAGGTCGGACATAAATATTTCATGGACAATTTCGGCGAAAACCCCACAACCGCGCTGAATTTTGACTCCTTCGGCCACACGAGAGGACTTGTTCAGATTATAAAAAAATGCGGTCAGGACAGCTATATTTGCGTTCGCCCCTTCGGCTGGGAGCTTGCTCTTCCCGACGATTTCTTCTGGTGGGAGGGCTTTGACGGAAGCAAAATAAAGGCCTTCCGTTCCCCAACCTATAACAGCACCTATTTCGGCTGCGCGAAAGGCCATTGCCAGGGAGTTAAGGGCGGCCACGAGGATAGAGAAATATGGATGTGCCTTTGGGGCGTCGGAAACCACGGCGGCGGCCCTTCGAGAAAGGACCTTGCCGACATAAAGGAATGGATGGAAACCGACAAGGAGTGCAAAATAATTCACAGCACTCCCGAGGAGTTTTTCAAAAGAGCCGAGCCGACGGCGGAGTTTGCCGAGTC
>URYV01000074.1 GCA_900552285.1 uncultured Oscillospiraceae bacterium | reverse complement strand
AAAAGGTCAATTACGTAAGATTGATGGACACATCCATTATTACGATAAACTCACAGGAGAAATGATGAGAAATCGTTTCGTCACATTATTACTCGGAGAATATGTTCCAGAAGAAGATTATGAAAAATTTATCGCTTAAAAATTATCGGGTGGAGGCGTTGAGCTACCGTGCTTTTTTCGAAATGTCGGCAGAGGACGACGGGCAAAAAGAAAAGGCGCTGGCAAGGCTGAGAGAAATAATTTCTCATGAGCTTACCGAGCGCCAAAGACAGTTTATTAAGCTGTATTATTTCGACCGCAAAACCATTCCGCAAATCGCAAAGGAGCAGAATGTTAACCGCTCCACCGTCAGCCGCGTGCTTAAAGGGGCACGAATCAGAATCGGTCGGTTTATGGGATATGATTTTAAAAAATTCGGACCGCTATGACAGCAGCCCCGCATAGCCCGCGGCAATTCCCACGGCGGCCGAAATTATGATAATGATTATGGGGTGAATCTTTTTGAGCGCCATGATGAGAGCGGCGGCAAAAAGTACGGCGGAAACCCAGAATTTCAGGGTTGTGAAATTTGAGAACATAAATCCCGCAGGGAAGAAAACGGCGGCGGCAAAGGAGATGACTGCCGAGCCGATAAGTCCCACGACCACGGGCTTAAGGCCGTTCATCATTCCGCGAACCACAAGGCTTTCCTTAAAGGCCATATAGCACTTGGCCACGATAAGAATGATGACAAAGGAGGGGAGAACCACGCCGAAGGTGGTGCAAAGAGCACCGAGCACGCCGGCCTGCGAGCTGCCCACATAGGTGGCAATGTTTATGGCGAAGGGTCCGGGAGTGGACTCGCTCACCGCCACGAAGTTTACAAGCTCCTCCTCGCTGAGCCAGTTAAAGCCGAGAACATACTGCTGAATAAGGGGCAGCATGGCATATCCTCCGCCGAAGGTGAACAGTCCGATTTTAAAGAAGGTCCAAAAGAGGGTGAGATAAATCATAATGTCTTGCCCTCCTTCTGCGCGATGATTGTGGCGGCAAGACCGATGGCCGCCGCAGAAATGATGATTATGAGCACATTAAAGGAGAAAACAGCCGAGGCCGCAAAGGCAAGGGCGGCGATGACGTATGAAAGTACATTTTTCGGGCACTGCTTATACATGGAGATAAAGCCCTTGATGATGAGGGCGAGCACACCCGCGCGGATGCCCCAAAATGCGTATTTTACGGCCTTTAACTGCTCGAACTGCTTGAGCACAAAGGAGATGGCGAGAATGATGACAAAGGATGGGAGAACCACTCCGAGAGTGGCGAGAAATGAGCCCATGACACCGTCGACCTGGTATCCCACAAAGGTAGCCGAGTTGACCGCAATGGGTCCGGGCGTCGACTCGGAAATCGCAACAATTTCCAAAATGTCCTTTTCGCTTATCCACCCTTTGTTATCCACCATTTCCCGCTGAATGAGAGGGATCATGGCATAACCGCCGCCGAAGGTGAAGGCGCCGATTTTGAAAAAGGTCCAAAAGAGGGATAAAAGCTTTTTTCCGTCAGCCTTCAAAAAAACCAATCCTTTCCGAATTTTAAACCCGCCGAGTTAAAATGATTCGACGGGTTTTATTGTTTTATTATTTTATTTCACCGACAAAATATTTTTTCTTGCCTCTTCTGACCACAAGGTATTTTCCGTCGATGAGGTTGTCGGAGGTGATGTCAAGTTCGTCGGGGTTTTCCACGGCGTCGCCGTTAACGGTGAGAGCCTTGTTCTTGGCCATTTCTCTGACCTCTCGCTTGGAGGGGAAAACCTTGGCTTCCACAAGAATGTCGATAAGCTTTCCCTTTTCGGCCTCAAAATGGGGAACCTGAGAAAGAGCCGAGAGCAAATCTCTGACGGGAATGTGCTTTACGTCGCCCTTGAACATGAGCTCGCTGATTTTTTCGGCCTCTTCAAAGGCGCCTTCGCCGTGAAGGTCGTCAAGAATTTCCTTTGCAAGGCGCTTTTGAGCCATGCGCTTTTCGGGAGCGGCAAAGTGCTCCTTTTCAATCTGCTCGATGGTTTCTTTGTCGAGGAAGGTCAGCTTTTTAAGGTAATCGATAACCACCGAATCCTCGGAATTGAGCAGGAACTGGTAAAGTTCGTAGGAGCTTGTTTTGTTTTTGTCGATCCAAACGGCATTGCCCTCGCTCTTGCCGAACTTGTTGCCGTTTGCGTCGGTCACAAGGGGCATGGTCATTGCATAAACCTCGTCGCCGGTGGTCTTTCTTATAAGCTCGATACCGGTGGTGATATTGCCCCATTGGTCGGAGCCCGCCACCTGAAGGTCGACGCCCTTGTGCTCGTGCAGCCATTTGAAGTCGAGTCCCTGAATGAGCATATAGGAAAACTCGGCATAGGATATGCCCGTTTCCATCTGACGGCGCACAAGATCCTTGTTAAGCATATAGTTGACGTTTATATATTTGCCGTAATCGCGGAAAAAGTCGATAATGTGAATGTCCTTGACCCAGTCATAATTGTTGACCACTTCAAAGGGAAAGAATTTCTGAACCTGAGCCTTTAAGGCCTCATAGTTTTTGAAAACGGTGTCCCTGTCGGAAAGAGCGCGCTCGGTGGTGCCTCTCGGGTCGCCGATAAGACCGGTGGCCGCTCCCACAAGAATGATGGGGGTGTGGCCTGCCTTGGCAAGACGGCGGGTGATGAGGAAGGAGGAATAGTGTCCGAGGTGCAGGCTGTCGGCGGTGGGGTCGGTGCCTATATAAAAGGTCATTCCGCCGGCGTTAAGCTTGTCGATAAGGTCTTTTGAGGAAATATCCTGAATAAGACCTCTCCATTCGAGTTCTTCGTATAAAGTCATTTTTATCACTCCGCTATTAAAAAGTCACAGTTAAGTCATTATAGCATTAAATGTCCGTTATTACAAGCCCTTTATTACGGCATCGGCGGCCTCACTTATATTTTTCAGGGTCATGTCGGCAAGGGGAGAGCCGTCCCCCGATTTGTTAAGCCAAACGGTAGTGATGCCTGCGTTTTTTCCGCCGAGAATGTCGGAGGAAAGACTGTCGCCGATTATGACGGCGTTTTCTTTTTTAAAATTCGGGATTTGGGCAAAGCAGGCGTCGAAAAACCTTTTGTCCGGCTTTTCGAAACCGATTTTTTCGGAAAAAAAGGCCTTTTCAAAATATTTACCGATTCCGGTGTTGTTTATACGCCCGTTTTGCACGTCAACGGTTCCGTTTGAGGCGATAAAAAGGCGGACTTTTCCGTAAAGCCGCTCAAGGGCTTCTCTTGCGCCCGAAAGCAGCCGCCCCTGCTTTGCAAGCTCTTTTTCGTAAATTTCGTTGGCCTTTTGAGGGTCCGTGTCTTTTCCCAAGGCCTCAAAAAGCAGACGGTAGCGGTTTTCCTTTACCTGCTCTCTTGTTATTTCTCTTTTTTCAAGCCGCTTCCATTGCGCCGAGTTTATGCGGCTGTAAAGCTCGAGCGTGTCCTTTGAGGGCTCAATGCCGAGGGTGGTGAGCGTCTTTGTCAGGGCGGCTTTTTCGTCGGCCTTAAAGTCGAGAAGGGTCTCGTCCAAATCAATCAATATAATATTTTTCATTTAATTTCTCCTTTGACAAGGGTAATTATATCACGGAAAAATTTTTCGCGCAAGGTTCGACCGTTTGTTGCTTAATTGAATGAGATGGGAAAAAGAATGACAATCCCTCCGTCACGGCTGTGCCGTGCCGCCTCCCTTGTGTAAAGGGAGCTGTCAGCGAAGCTGACTGAAGGATTGTAAGCTTTCGAATAAGCCTCCGATTTATCACTCACCGCGGTTTGAGTTGCTTGTTGCTTAAGGTTGCCCTTAGCGGAAAAATATGATATTATAATAAAAAAAACGGCAAAATCGATTGCCGAAAGGAAAAATGAAATGGACTATGCCAAAAAACTTGCCGAAGAATTTTCGGTGAAGGAGCTTCATGCTCAGAATATAATAGACCTTCTGGACGAGGGAAACACCATCCCCTTTATCGCCCGTTACCGCAAGGAAATGCACGGAACAATGGACGACCAGCTCATAAGGAGCATTGCCGAACGTCTGGAATTCCTTCGAAAGCTCGATGCACGCCGTGAGGAAATCGGAAATCTGATTTCCGAGCAGGGCAACATGACTGAAGAAATCACCGCTGCCCTTAAAAAGGCCGAAACCTTAACTGAGCTTGAGGACATATACCGTCCCTTCAGGCCGAAAAGGAAAACCCGCGCGTCGGTCGCAAAGCAAAAGGGCCTCGAGCCGCTGGCAACCGAAATTCTGCTCTGTCAGCAAACGGGCGAGCAGCCGCTTATCCTTGCGGAAAAATATGTTGACCCCGAAAAGCAGGTGGAAAACGCCGAACAGGCTCTTGCCGGCGCAAAGGATATTATTGCCGAAAGTGTTTCCGACAATGCCGATGTCAGGCGCAGGGTGAGAAATCTTGTCTATTTAAACGGCTTTATCGAATCCTCGGCGGCAAAGGACGAAAAAAGCGTTTACGAAACCTATTATGAATTTTCCCAAAAGGTTAATAAAATTGCGGGGCACCGCGTACTTGCTTTGAACAGAGGGGAAAAGGAGGGCTTTTTGAAGGTGTCGGTGACGGTGGACGCCGAAAAGCCCCTCAACGCCGTATATTCCATGTTCGTAAAGGGAGACACCCCCTGCGCGGCTGCCGTAAAGGAGGCCTGCGATGACGCATATTCCCGTCTTGTTTTCCCTTCGGTCGAGCGGGAAATAAGAAACGAGCTGACCGAATCGGCCGACGAGGCCGCCATAAAGGTTTTCGGCACAAATCTCCGTCAGCTGCTGCTTCAACCGCCCATAAAGGGCAAAACAGCCATAGGTCTTGACCCGGGATACAGAACGGGGTGCAAGGTGGCGGTTGTCGACCCCACGGGAAAGGTGTTGGACACGGCGGTTATATATCCCACCCACGGCAAGGCGCAGGCAGAGGCCTCAAAGCAGACCCTTAAAAAGCTTATTGAAAAGCACTCGGTCGATATTATCGCCATCGGCAACGGAACCGCCTCCAAGGAAACCGAAATGTTCACCGTGTCGGTGCTGTCGGAAGTAAACCGCAAGGTGTCATATATGGTTGTGAGCGAGGCGGGAGCAAGCGTCTACTCGGCATCCAAGCTTGCCGCAGAGGAAATGCCGGATTTTGATTTGACCCTTCGGAGCGCCGTTTCCATTGCACGGCGGCTTCAGGACCCTCTTGCCGAGCTTGTTAAAATCGAGCCCAAGGCGATAGGCGTCGGCCAATATCAGCACGATATGCCCCAAAAGCGCCTTTCGGAGGCTCTTGACGGGGTGGTGGAGGACTGTGTAAACAGCGTGGGCGCCGACCTTAACACGGCCTCCGAATCCCTTCTTTCCCACATTTCGGGGCTTTCCTCGGCGGTGTGCAAAAATATTGTGTCCTACCGTGAGCAAAACGGACGGTTTGAATCGCGGACGGAACTTAAAAAGGTGCCGAAGCTCGGCCCCAAGGCCTTTGAACAATGTGCGGGATTTTTGCGGATCTACGACGGGAAAAATCCTCTCGACAGCACATCGGTTCATCCCGAAAGCTATAAAATCGCCGAAAAGCTGCTTGAAGGCTTCGGATTCGGCAAAAAGGAGCTGTCGGGTGAAAAGCCGGGCTCTCTCGAGAAACTTGTAAAGACTCGGGGAGCGGAAAATCTCGCCGAGGAGCTTTCGGTGGGCGTTCCCACCCTCAACGATATTGTAGCCGAGCTTTCAAAGCCGGGAAGAGACCCGAGAGACGAGCTCCCCGCTCCGCTGCTGCGTACCGACGTCCTTGAAATGAAGGATTTAAAGGAAGGCATGACCATAAAGGGCACCGTGAGAAACGTTATCGACTTCGGTGCCTTTGTGGACATCGGAGTACATCAGGACGGCCTTGTGCACATTTCCCATATATGCGATAAATTTATAAAGCATCCTTCCGAGGTGTTAAGCGTCGGAGACGTCGTGAATGTTAAGGTGCTTTCGGTCGATCTTGAAAAAAAGCGCATAAGCCTCACCATGAAGGGCGTGGAGCAGTAGTATATTGCTCTTGCAATGACGGGCGGATGTATGTATAATAATAAAAGAAGGTGAAAGCATGGAAAAAATATCGTCACAGGAGCTGAGAACCCGCGGAGAAAACTTGGTGCTCGAGCGGGTCAGAGGCGAGCTTTTTGAAAAACACCTGCCCAAGAAGGAAAAATACAAGCATGTGGGCGGAAGTCTTTATAACACGGCAAAATTTCTTTTTTATGTCTTTTCGGTGTGGTATTTCCTCGTTATAATTTTAAATCTTTTTATATCCTCTCTTGCCGTCGAGCGCTATGCCGCCGCGGGCAATGCCGAAAAGCTGTCGCTTTTTGCAAACGACCGCTTTATGACCCTTGCCTGCCTTGTGCTGCTTGCCGCAAGCTTTGTGCTCATGATTAAGAAAAAGAGGGTTGCCTCCTGCATAATTACTTTTGTCAACATCGCCCTTTTGGCGGGACATATTTTCCAAATAACCGCGGTTTATCCTCTCAATTCGGAAAACGACTACCGCACCGCCAATCCCAACATGATTGTATGGTTTTATCTGCCCGTGCTGCTTATGGCGGTTTTTGCCCTTGTAATTCTGATAATCGAGCTTCGGGACGCGCGTCTTGAAAGGGCGGCCTTTGAGCGGGAGATAAATAAAATCTATTCCCGTTTTTCGGTGTCGGGCGAGCTTATGAGCGACGAAAAATGGCAGCAGGTCATTGAAGAATATGAAAACGAAAAATCCGAGTCGAAAGGGGGACGAGGCGGTAGATGAACAAAGAGTTTTGGGATGTTTTGGATTTTAAGGGCCGTCCGACAGGGCAAACGGTTTGCCGTCGGCTCAAGGGAAAATTCCCCAAGGGACGGTTTCACCTTGTGGTGCATATTTGGGTGACCAATTCACGCGGCGAGTTTCTTATTCAGCAGCGCAGTCCCTTTAAACAGCCCATGGCGGGTGAATGGGCTGCCACGGGAGGAGCCGTGGTTGCCGGCGAGCAGTCGGAGCAGGGCGCAAGACGAGAGCTTTTTGAGGAACTCGGAATAAATCCTTCCGAGGGACAAATGCGCTTTGCCGCCCGCATAAAGCGCCGAATTTCCTTTATTGATATATGGCAGGTTCAGACCGATGTCGAGCCTGCGGGGCTTAACCTGCAAAAGGAAGAGGTCGAGCGGGCCAAGTGGGTCTCAAAGGAGGAACTTTCCCGCATGATAAAGGAAGGGAGCTTTCACAATTACGGCAAGGAATATTTTGACCTTGTTTTTTCGCTGACTCCGATTTCCGAGCAGCAAAAGCCGGCTGAGACCTGAAAATATTAAAAACCCTTTCGGGGTAAAAATTTTTAAAAAAACTCTTGACAGCGGCGGGCTTTTATGATATATTATCACTTGCGTTCAGCGAACAACTTGCTGGTGTAGCTCAGTTGGTAGAGCAGCTGATTTGTAATCAGCAGGTCGGGGGTT
>URYV01000073.1 GCA_900552285.1 uncultured Oscillospiraceae bacterium | reverse complement strand
CATACGCACGTTGGAAAGAATGTCTCGAAAAATCAACAAACAATTAAATATAACAATTCATTAACTTATAAAACAAAGATATTATGGCAACAAAAGAGTACTTTCCGGGTATTGGAAAAATCAAATTTGAAGGTGTAGAGAGCAAAAACCCGATCCCCTAACCCTAACGGCAGTAATGGCTGCGAATATTGCGATAAAACCGACTGTGCTTTCAGAAAGGAAAAATAATGCTTTTTAAGGAAGAACTGAAAAACAAAAGACTTTATCTCGACGGCGGCTGCGGCACGCTGCTTCAGCAAAAAGGGCTTGCCCCCGGAGAGCTTCCCGAGCTTTGGAGCCTTTCCCACAGGCAGGACATGATTGAAATTCACAAAAGCTATTTCGACGCCGGGACAAACATCGTTTGCTCCAACACCTTTGGCGCCAACACTTTGAAATTCGGCGAAAAGACCGAGGAAATCATTGCCGCCGCCATCGAAAACGCAAAGGAAGCGGCAAAGCTTTCCGAAAACAAGGGTGAAAAATATGTTGCCCTCGACATCGGCCCTCTCGGCAAGCTTTTAAAGCCTCTCGGAGACCTTGATTTTGAGCGTGCCGTGGAGATTTTCGCCGACACGGTTAAATTCGGAGCGGCTCACGGAGCCGACCTTATATTCACCGAAACCATGAGCGACAGCTATGAAACCAAGGCAGCGGTGCTTGCGGCAAAGGAAAACTGCGATTTGCCGATTTTCGCCTCCAACGCATACGGCGAGGACGGCAAGCTGCTGACCGGAGCATCTCCTTCCGCCATGGTGGCTCTTCTTGAAGGTCTTTCGGTGGACGCCATAGGAGTGAACTGTTCTCTCGGTCCCGAACAGCTCATGGGACCCATAAAGGAGCTGCTTGAACACTCCTCTACCCCGATTTTTGCAAAACCCAACGCAGGACTTCCCAAAAGCGACGGCGAAAGGACATTCTATGACCTCGACGCCGACGGCTTTGCCGAGCAAATGACCGAAATTGCAAAGCTCGGAGTAAATATTCTCGGCGGCTGCTGCGGCACCACCCCCGAATACATCGAAAAAACCGTCGCCGCCGCAAATAACATCCCCCCCGCCCCGATAAGCGACAAAAACATAACCTGTATCAGCTCCTACGGCAAATATGCTGAGCTTTCGGAAATGCCGCTCATAATCGGAGAGCGCATAAATCCCACCGGTAAAAAGCGCTTTAAGCAGGCGCTTATCGACGGCGACATCGATTATATACTGGGCGAGGCCGTCTCCCAGCAGGACATGGGCGCCCACATTCTCGACGTGAACGTCGGACTTCCCGACATCGACGAGGTCAGCGTTCTCGAGCACACGGTTTTCGAGCTGCAGGCGGTAACCGACCTTCCCCTGCAAATCGACACATCAAACGCCGAGGCCATGGAAAGGGCGCTGAGAATATACAACGGAAAGGCCATGATAAACTCGGTCAACGGCAAAAAAGAAAGCATGGAGGCCGTTTTCCCCCTTGTTAAAAAATACGGCGGAACGGTGGTTGCCCTCACCCTTGACGAAAGCGGAATTCCCGAGACCTTTGAGGGAAGAATTGCCGTTGCGGAAAAAATTCTCGACACCGCAAAGCAATACGGTATCCCGAAAAAAGACATTGTTTTCGACCCCATGTGTATGTCGGTCAGCGTCGACACCTCGGCGGCCGCCACCACCTTAAAGGCGGTAAATTATATAAGAAATGTGCTCAAATGCCACACGGTTCTCGGCGTTTCCAACGTCTCCTTCGGTCTGCCCTCAAGGGGAACCGTCAACGGCGCCTTTTTGACCCTTGCCCTTGAAAACGGACTTTCGGCCGCCATTGTAAGCCCCAAATCAATCGACATTTTAAAGGCCTATAGAACCTTTTTGCTGCTCAAGGGATTTGATAAGAACTGCACCGAATACATCTCCTTTGCCGAAAATCTCGAGGAGTCGTCGGTCATAAAAACAGCATCCGACAGCGCCGTCGGAGGCGACGGTTCGCTTTCCGACGCCGTGGTGAGAGGGCTTAAGGAACGCGCCGCCGAAAGCTGTAAAGCGCTTCTTGAAAAAGAGGATGCCATGACAGTCATAAACGATCACATCATCCCCGGGCTTAACATCGTCGGCGAAAAATTCGAGCAAAAAAAGCTTTATCTTCCCCAGCTGCTCATGAGCGCCGACGCCGCCAAGGCCGCCTTTGAGGTCATCAAAACCGTAATGGCGAATTCCGAAGTAAAAAAGGAAAAGAAGGCCAAATTCGTCATTGCAACGGTCAAGGGCGATATTCACGACATCGGCAAAAATATTGTAAAAACCCTGCTTGAAAACTATGATTTTGACGTGATCGACCTCGGAAAGGACGTCGACCCCGAAAAAATCGTGGATACGGTCAAAAAAACGGGCGCGCCTCTTTGCGGGCTCAGCGCACTTATGACCACAACCGTCCCCGCCATGGAGGACACCATTATAAAACTTCGCGCCGCCGTTCCCGAATGTAAAATCGTCGTGGGCGGAGCGGTTATGAATCCCGAATACGCCGAACGTATCGGAGCCGACAAATATGCCAAGGACGCCATGGAAACGGTCAGATTTGCCGAGCAGATAAACGCACAGTTAAAGGACTGAAAAAAATGAAAATTTCCACAAAAGGAAGATATTCCCTTCGGGTTATTATCGACCTTGCCGAACACAGAAACGGCGGATATATCCCCATGAAGGAGGTGGCCGCGCGGCAAAAAATTTCTCTTAAATATATCGAAAAGCTTATGCCTCTTTTGACCAAAAGCGGCCTTGTGGAAGGAATTCACGGCAAAGGCGGCGGGTATAAGCTCAAGAGAGAGCCTGAGTTTCTCACGGTCGGGGAAATTCTCCGTCTTGCCGAAGGCGATCTTGCCCCGGTATCCTGTCTTGAAAAGGGCGCTCCACCCTGTGAGATTGCCGAGGAATGCCGCACCATTTCCATGTGGAAGGAATTTTATGAAATGACCAACAAATTTTTCGACGGCATTACCGTTGCCGACCTTATGAAAGACGGCCCCGTCGACAATTATGTCATTTAAATAACCGTTCGATTGAAACCAACGTGTTTATAACAAAAAGAACAGACGGCTCGGAAAGACACCGAACCGTCTGATTTTTTTATTTCAGCAATCTTTATTTATTAAGTCCGCTGACCGAGGTTTCCTTTTGGATAACGTCGTGAGCGCCGCCTTCCACAATGCTTGTGGCCGACACAAGGGTGAGCTTGGCCTTTTGCTGAAGCTCGGGGATGGTCAGCGCGCCGCAGTTGCACATGGTGGACTTGACCTTTCTCAGCGAAAGGCCCACATTGTCCTTAAGAGTTCCCGCATAGGGAACATAGGAATCCACGCCCTCCTCAAAGGACAGCTTTTTGTCGCCGCCCAAATCGTATCTCTGCCAGTTGCGGGCTCTGTTGGAGCCTTCTCCCCAATATTCCTTATAATAATTTCCGTTTATGGAAATTTTGTTTGTGGGGCTTTCGTCAAAGCGGGCAAAATATCTGCCAAGCATGAGGAAATCGGCGCCCATTGCAAGGGCAAGGGTCATGTGGTGGTCGTGAACGATACCGCCGTCGGAGCAAACGGGAATATAAATTCCGGTCTCCTCGAAATATTCGTCGCGAGCCTTACAAACATCGATAAGGGCGGTGGCCTGTCCGCGGCCGATACCCTTGGTTTCTCTCGTTATGCAAATGGAACCGCCGCCGATACCGACCTTGATAAAGTCGGCGCCTGCCTTTGCGAGGAACAGGAAGCCCTCCTTGTCAACCACATTTCCGGCGCCTACCTTAACGCCGTCTCCGTAATGTTCTCTTATCCAGTCGATAGTTCTCGACTGCCACTCGGAAAAGCCCTCGGAGGAGTCGATACAAAGCACGTCGGCTCCCGCCTCCACAAGGGCGGGAACTCTCTCGGCATAGTCGCGGGTGTTGATACCTGCGCCCACAATATATCTCTTGTGCTCGTCCAAAAGCTCGTTGGGATTGTCCTTATGAGCGTCATAATCCTTGCGGAAAACAAAATATTTAAGAGAGCCGTCCTCGTCCACAATGGGAAGAGAATTGAGCTTGTTGTCCCAAATTATGTCGTTGGCTTCCTTAAGAGTGGTGTCGGCGCTTCCGACCACAAGCTTTTCAAGAGGAGTCATGAAGGAGGAAACCTTCTCGTCCCCGCTCATGCGGCTGACGCGGTAGTCACGGGAGGTGACAATGCCGAGCAGTTTGCCCTGAGCCGTTCCGTCGCTTGTGACGGCAATGGTGGAATGTCCGTTTTTCTCTTTAAGCTTTATAATGTCGTCAAGAGTCGCGTCGGGAGAGATGTTGCTGTCGCTGACAACAAAGCCGGCCTTGAAGTTTTTGGCGCTCTTTACCATGGCCGCCTCGTCCTCCACCGACTGGGAACCGAAAATGAAGGAAACGCCGCCCTCCTTGGCAAGAGCAACGGCAAGCTTTTCGCCCGAAACCGACTGCATAATAGCGGAGGTAAGCGGAATGTTCATGGAAATAGACGGTTGCTCCCCCTTTTTGAATTTGACAAGAGGAGTTTTAAGCGACACATTGTCGGGAATACAATCGGATGAAGAATATCCCGGAACGAGCAAATACTCGTTAAAGGTGTGAGAAACGTCCTTGAAATAATAAGCCATAATTTTTTACCTCCGTTTTTAAAGTGACCTTTCGGCCGCAAAATATACCGCAAACCCGACGGTTTCCCGACGGGTTTGCAAAGTTATCAGAACAGTCCCGTGATTTTGCCGTTTTCGTCAACGTCAATGCGCTCGGCAGCGGGGCTTTTGGGAAGACCCGGCATGGTGAGAATGTCGCCTGTCAGCACGACAATAAAACCCGCTCCTGCAGAAATCTTCACGTTTTTGACCGTTATTTTGAAATGCTCGGGCGCTCCGAGTTTCGTCGGATCGTCGGAAAAACTGTACTGAGTCTTGGCAATGCACACCGGGCAGCTTGAAAAGCCGAGTTCCTCGAGGCTTTCGATTTGCTTTGACGCCGCAGGAGTGAATATCACCCCGTCGCCGCCGTAAACCTTGGTCGCAACGGCCTCGATTTTTTCCTTTATCGAAGCCTCCGACTCATAGGCAAAGGTGAAATCGCCCTTTTCCTCCTCGCAAAGGCGGACGACCTCTTTGGCAAGCGCCTCTCCGCCCTTTCCGCCTTCGGCCCAAACGGTGGAAAGCACCGTGTTTACCGAAAGCTCGCGGCATTTGTTTATTATGAAATCAATTTCCCTGTCGGTGTCGGTGGGGAAACGGTTGACCGCAACGACGCAGGGCAACTTATAAACCTCTTTGATGTTTTTAACATGGCGAAGAAGATTCGGTATTCCCTTTTCGAGAGCCGAAATGTCCTCATTTGCAAGTTCGGTTTTCGCAAGCCCGCCGTGCATTTTAAGGGCGCGGACGGTGGCCACGACAACGACCGCATCGGGAGTGAGCCCCGCCATGCGGCACTTTATGTCAAGGAATTTTTCGGCCCCGAGATCGGCTCCGAATCCCGCCTCGGTAACGGTGTAGTCGCCCATTTTAAGGGCAAGCTTGGTGGCCGTGACCGAATTGCAGCCATGGGCAATGTTTGCGAAGGGGCCACCGTGAACAAAGGCCGGGGTTCCCTCAAGCGTCTGAACAAGATTGGGCTTTAAGGCGTCCTTTAAAAGGGCGGTCATGGCGCCCTGAGCCTTGAGCTGACCGGCCGTCACCGGCTTGTCGTCAAAGGTATAGCCCACAATAATTTTCGAAAGCCGCTCCTTCAAATCGGAGACAGAGCTTGAAAGGCACAGCACGGCCATAATCTCGCTTGCGACGGTGATGTCAAAACCGTCCTCTCTCGGGACGCCGTTTGCCTTTCCGCCCATGCCGTCGACGATAAAACGAAGCTGGCGGTCGTTCATGTCGACGCAGCGTTTCCATGTTATCTTTCTCACATCGATTCCGAGAGCGTTGCCCTGCTGAATGTGATTGTCAAGCATTGCGGCAAGAAGATTGTTGGCGGCACCTATTGCGTGAAAATCTCCCGTAAAATGAAGATTTATGTCCTCCATGGGAACGACCTGGGCATATCCGCCGCCTGCCGCTCCGCCCTTCACGCCGAAAACCGGCCCGAGCGACGGCTCGCGCAGAGCAACCGTGACATTTTTGCCGATTCTTTTAAGTCCGTCGGCAAGACCTATCGTGGTGGTCGTTTTTCCCTCTCCTGCCGGGGTGGGCGTTATGGCGGTGACAAGGACAAGCTTTCCGTTGTCCCTTTTGACCTCGTCCATGATCGACAAATCGATTTTGGCCTTATAACGGCCGTACTGTTCGATATATTTTTCGTCAATTCCCGCAGCCGCGGCAATTTCGGTTATCGGGCGCATATGACAGCCCTGTGCAATTTCAATATCGGTCATCATATTCTACTCCTTAACCCTTGAAATATTTCACGGCGTTTTCAAACATACCTATATTATAATCGCCGGGAACGTTTTTGTAAAGTCCGAAACCGACACGCTCGCTGTGGCCCATTTTTCCGAACACTCTGCCGTCGGGAGAGGTTATTCCCTCAACGGCGCACACCGAATTGTTGGGATTAAAATGTATGTCCGCCGTGGCGTTTCCGTCAAGATCGACATATTGTGTGGCAATCTGGCCGTTTTTCTCAAGCTGCTTTATAAGCTCGGGCTCGGCAATAAATCTGCCCTCGCCGTGGGAAATGGGCACGCTGTAAATGTCGCCCACCTTTGCCGAAGAAAGCCAAGGCGACATATTTGACGCAATTCTTGTGCGCACAATTCTCGACTGATGTCGGGCAATGGTATTAAAGGTCAGCGTCGGGCAATGCTCATCGGTATCGATAATTTTTCCGAAGGGTACGAGACCAAGCTTTATAAGAGCCTGGAATCCGTTGCAAATTCCGCACATAAGTCCGTCGCGGCGGTCGAGAAGCTCGGCTACACGCTCCTTAATTTCGGCATTGCGGAAAAAGGCGGTTATGAATTTACCGCTGCCGTCGGGCTCGTCGCCGCCCGAAAAACCGCCGGGAATGAATATCATCTGAGCGTCGGATATTTTATCGGCAAAGGCCTCGACGCTGTGCTGAACTCCCTCGGGAGACAGGTTGTTTATGACAAATATCTCGGCTTCTCCGCCTGCGTCGGAAACGGCCTTTGCGCTGTCGAATTCACAGTTTGTGCCGGGGAAGGCGGGAATGAGAACCTTGGGCTTTGCGGTTTTTATTGCCGGGGAGACCCGCTTTTCGGCATTAAAGGAAATGTTTCTGACGTCGGTTCCCTGCTGAGCTATGTTGCAGGAATAAACCGACTCGAGCTTTTGCTCGTATATGTCAAGAAGCTTGTCAAAGCTTACCTCTTCGTCTCGATAGGCAAACTTTTTATCTGCCGTAATTTCACCGAGCAGAAGTGCGTTTTCAAGATCTTCGGCCGTCTCGACAACAAAGGTTGCGTAATTATAACCGAAAATATCATCCATTTCAAGACCTTTGTCAAAATTAAATCCGAAACCGTTTCCGAAAGCCGCTTTCATGACCGCCTCGGCAACACCGCCCATACCGGGGGTGTAAACCGAAAAGGCCTTTTTATCTCTTATAAGCTTTGTGACCCTTGCGAAAAGCTTCTTCAGCGACTCGGCCTTCGGCAGACCGTTTTCGTCATATTCGCCGTGTTCCCTGAAACAGCGGAAGCACGCGCAGCGGCTCCGCCGGCTCCGGCGCGCTTTCCAGC
>URYV01000072.1 GCA_900552285.1 uncultured Oscillospiraceae bacterium | reverse complement strand
GGCGGCGTAAGCGGTCAGCATTGGCGCGCAGGCAAACTCGAAAACTGCTCGGTTTGGGCCTTTTTCAGCATTATTTTCAGCTCGCAAAGCCTTGCCTTTAATCTGTCCGCTTCCTTTATGTATTCATACGACAACTGTTCAAGAGTCATTTTTCAAACCTCCTAATCACACATAATGTGTTTTGTTTTCCTTTAAAAGCTTGTTGCAACGGCTTCTATGTTTTAAGTATATACAACATTTCGTGTGATTTCAAGGGGACTTTAATCGAATTTTGTCGCTAATCGTGTGATATTATAATTAAATACTATAAATTGGATTTAGCTTGAGTTTGCGGCGGAATTTTCTTGAAAGCGGCGTTTTTGTGTGATATAATGTCAACGGAAAACAGCGAACATGAGAAAAACTTTAAAAAAAGAGGCTTTTGCCGCCGACAAAAGCCAAAAGGGAAAAAGGTGTAGAACGTGTTTGGAGATAAACTTAAAAAGCTGAGGAAAAGCAAGCGGCTGACCCAGGGCGAGCTTGCCTCTTTTCTCGGAATAAGCGCCAGCGCGGTGGGAATGTATGAACAAAACCGTCGAAGTCCTTCGATTTCCGACGTTACCGCCATTGCCGATTTTTTCTCGGTCACCACCGATTATCTTCTTGAGGAGGACAAAAAGGAGCGTGACGTAAGCGAGCTTATTGCCGAGCTTAAAAACCGCTTGCTCTGTGCCGACGGGCTTATGTTTAAGGGAGAGGCCCTGACCGACAAAGAGCTGAAACAGCTGTCCGACGCGATTGAGGTCAGCGCCGCGGTCGTACTTTCCCAAAAAGAGAGGCAAAGCGATGAAAAAAATTAAAGCCCTCGCCGAAGGGCTTTACGAAAAATACGGCAGCTGCGACCCATTCAGACTTTGCGGCGAGCTTTCGGTGAATATTTTCAAATCTCCCCTTCCGAGCTCTGTCAGCGGGTTTTACTACAATGTCGACGGGCGAAGTGTTATTATCGTCAACGAGGCATTAAAACCGCCTAAAGACTCCTTTGTGGCCGCACACGAGCTGGGGCACGCGCTTCTTCACCCAAATACAAACTCGTTTTTCATGAAAACAAAAACCGCCCTTGAAACCGGACGGTTTGAACGGCAGGCCGACTATTTTGCCGCCTGTCTGCTGCTTTGCAAATGGAAAGAGTCGGCTGAATTTTCCGATTTGTCCATCGACTCGCTGTCCTCGGTAACCGGAATCGACCCCGCCGCGCTTGAGGCCTATAAGCGCGAGCTTTAAAAAGCCCGATAAATACAAACTAAAAAAAGCCTGCCCGATTTTTCGGACAGGCTTTTAACTTTAAGCCATATTCTTACATCAGGTGGAAGTTAACCACAAGTCCCGCAAAGACGATGGAAACCACCGAAAGAAGCTTGATGAGAATGTTGATTGCAGGGCCGGAGGTATCCTTAAAGGGATCGCCCACGGTGTCGCCCACAACGGCGGCCTTGTGGCAATCGCTGCCCTTTCCGCCGAAGTTGCCCGCCTCGATATATTTCTTGGCATTATCCCATGCGCCGCCGGAATTGCTCATGAATATTGCAATGAGGAATCCGGTAACCGTTGCGCCGGCGAGAAGTCCGATGACTCCGTTGGGTCCGAGAATGAGTCCCACAAGAACGGGAACCACAATGGCGATAACCGAAGGAAGAACCATTTCGTGAAGTGAGGAACGGGTGCAAAGATCGACGCAGGTCTTATAGTCGGGCTCGGCCTTTCCGTCCATAATGCCGACGATTTCCTTGAACTGACGGCGGACTTCCTTAACAATGCTCTGTGCAGCCTTGCCCACCGACTCCATGGTGAGAGCGGCGAAAACAAAGGGCAGGCAGGCGCCGATCATAAGACCGACAAGCACGGAGGGTTCCATAACGCTGAGGTTTATTCCTTCAAAGCCCTTAACACCGAGCTGGTCGATGTAGGACGCAATAAGCGCGAGGGCGGTAAGTGCCGCAGAGCCTATTGCAAAGCCCTTACCGGTGGCGGCGGTGGTATTTCCGAGGGAATCGAGGGCGTCGGTACGCTCTCTGACCTCGGGATCGAGTCCCGCCATTTCGGCGATACCGCCTGCGTTATCGGCAACAGGGCCGTAGGCGTCGGTGGCAAGGGTTATGCCGAGGGTGGAAAGCATTCCCACGGCGGCAAGCGCCACGCCGTAGAGGCCGAGATTTCCGGCACCCTCCGCAAAGCCGCCGGCGAAATAATATGCGGCGAGAATGGCGGCGCCGACAATGATGATGGGCACGGCGGTGGAAAGCATTCCGAGACCGATTCCGCCGATGATAATGGTGGCAGAGCCGGTTTCCGACTGGGCTGCAAGCTTTTTGGTGGGCTTATAGCTGTCGGAGGTGAAATATTCGGTTGCGAGACCGATAAGCACTCCGGCAAGAAGTCCCGAAAGAATGGAGAAATAAATTTTAAAATGCTCCTGTCCGAGCACGAACCAAACAATGGGGAATGCGGCGATTGCCACAAGCACCGAAGCCATGTTGGTTCCGCGGCGAAGAGCCGAAAGCAGGGTCTTTTGATTGGTGTCCTCTTTGGTGCGGACAAGGAAGGTTCCGAGCATGGAGCAGATGATTCCCACGGCGGCGATGAGCAGCGGAACGATAACCGCTCTTGTCATCATCTCGGTTCCGACGCTTCTGAAGGCGGCGGTTGCGAGAGCGCAGCAGGAAACTATAGAGCCGAAATAGGACTCGTAGAGGTCGGCGCCCATGCCGGCCACGTCGCCCACGTTGTCGCCCACGTTGTCGGCGATAACGGCGGGGTTGCGGGGGTCGTCCTCGGGAATTCCGGCCTCAACCTTACCCACAAGGTCGGCACCCACGTCGGCGGCCTTGGTGAAAATTCCGCCGCCCACACGGGCAAAGAGAGCCATAAAGGAAGCTCCCATTCCGAACATTACCATGGCGTTGGTGATGTCGTCAATTCCGAGCTTAAATACAAATTTGAGAAGAACGAACCAAACCGAAATGTCAAAAAGGCCGAGAGCCACAACGGTGAAGCCCATGACCGAACCGGCCGAAAAGGCCACCTTGAGTCCCTTGTTAAGAGAGCTCTGACATGCGTTTGCTGTTCTTGCGTTTGAGGAAGTGGCTATCTTCATTCCGACAAATCCGGCAAGAGCCGAATAAATTCCGCCGGTCAGGAAAGCGAAGGGCACAAAGGGAGAAAGATTCCCCGTGATTGCCATCACTCCGAGGATGAGCGCCACGACCACAAAGATGATCGCTACAACGGTGTATTGCCTCTTTAAAAACGCGTTTGCTCCCGAGCGGATGGACGCCGAAAGCTTTGCCATGCGGTCGTTGCCCTCGGAAAAACCGAAGACCTTTTTGGCCGTGAGAGCCACAAAGACAAGCGCAACAAGCGCAACCGCAAGAGTCAAAAGAGGAAAATACTGTTCTAACATTGCCATATTTTTGCCTCCACATCTTTTGGCGAAATTAACATTATCACACGAATTCATGTTAATTTCACATGGTTTAACAAACACATTATATCCAATTAACACATATTTTTCAATCCCCAAAGGTCAAAAAAATCCAAAAAAAATGAAAAAAGGGAATATCAATAAAGATACTCCCTTAAACGGTCTTTGACCTGTTATTTTGATACAAAGCAAGTCTTATCGATATATTGCTTATCGATAACAGTAATCTCGCGTTTGTTTATCAATACATTCCGCCGCCCGCTGCAGCTGCTGCGGCTGCAGCTGCGTTTGCGGCCGCTGCGTCTTCCTTCTTTTCGGCGATGAGCGACTCGGTGGTCAGCACCATTGCGGCAACGGAAGAAGCGTTCTGAATGGCCGAACGCGTAACCTTGGTAGGATCGACGATACCCGATTTCATCAGGTCGACATACTCCTCCTTCTTGGCGTCAAAGCCATAGTTGATTCCCTTGTGGGAACGAACCTCGTTGACAATGACAGAGCCTTCGAGACCGGCATTTGCGGCAATCTGACGCATGGGCTCCTCAAGCACTCTGACAACGATTTTGGCGCCGGTTTTTTCGTCGCCCTCGAGGGTGTCGCTGAAAGCCTCAACTGCGGGAATGGCGTCCACAAGAGCCACGCCGCCGCCGGCAACAATGCCCTCTTCAACGGCTGCCTTGGTTGCCGCGAGAGCATCCTCGATTCTGAGCTTCTTATCCTTCATTTCAACCTCGGTGGCCGCGCCGACCTTGATAACGGCTACGCCGCCCGAAAGCTTGGCAAGACGCTCCTGAAGCTTTTCACGGTCGAAATCGGAGGTAGTGCCTTCGATTTGATTGCGGATCTGACCGATACGGTCTTTAATGGCGGTCTTCTTTCCCGCACCGTCCACAATGATGGTGTTTTCCTTGGAAATCGTGACCTGACGGGCGGTACCGAGCTGTGCAACGGTGGCGTCCTTAAGGTCGAGACCAAGCTCCTCGGTGATGACTTCGCCGCCGGTGAGTATGGCGATGTCGCGGAGCATTTCCTTTCTTCTGTCGCCGAAACCGGGAGCCTTAACGCAAACGCAGGTGAAGGTTCCGCGGAGCTTGTTGACGAGAATGGTGGAAAGAGCCTCGCCCTCAACGTCCTCGGCGATGATGAGCAGTTTCTTGCCGGCCTTTACGATTTGCTCGAGCAGGGGCAGGATGTCCTGAATGTTGCTGATCTTTTTATCGGTGATGAGAATGTAGGGCTCGTCAAGCTCTGCAACCATTTTGTCGGAATCGGTGACCATGTAGGGGGAAATATATCCGCGGTCGAATTCCATGCCTTCCACGACCTCGCTGTAGGTCTCGGCAGTCTTGGACTCCTCAATGGTGATAACGCCGTCGGAGGTAACCTTTTCCATAGCCTCGGCGATGAGGGTTCCGATATATTCGTCGGCGGCCGAAACGCTGGCTACACGGGCGATGTCCTTGGTGCCCGAAACCTTCTTGGAGTTCTTGGTGACCTCCTTAACGGTCTCGTCAACGGCCTTCTGAATACCCTTTTTAACGTCCATGGGGTTGGCGCCTGCGGCAACGTTCTTCATGCCCTCTCTGATAAGAGCCTGAGCAAGGAGAGTTGCGGTGGTGGTGCCGTCGCCGGCCACGTCGTTGGTCTTGGTGGCGACCTCTTTAACAAGCTGTGCGCCCATGTTTTCAAAGGGATCGTCAAGCTCGACTTCCTTTGCGATGGTCACGCCGTCGTTGGTGATAAGGGGAGCGCCGTATTTCTTGTCGATAACAACGTTTCTGCCTTTGGGTCCGAGGGTAACTTTAACGGTGTTGGAAAGCTGATCAACACCCGACTGGAGAGCCTTTCTGGCTTCTTCTCCGAAAAGAATATCTTTTGCCATTATAAATCAACCTTTCTCTTACTTATTCAACAATTGCCAAAATATCGTTCTGACGAACAATGATATAATCCTCTCCGTCAACCTTAACTTCGGTTCCGGAATATTTGCTTGTCAGCACGTGATCGCCTTTTTTAACATACATTTTAACTTCCTTGCCGTCGACGGTGCCGCCGGGGCCGACCGCGATAACTTCGGCAACCTGGGGCTTTTCCTTTGCCGAGCCCGAAAGAATGATTCCGCTCTTGGTGGTTTCTTCTGCTTCGACCATTTTGATAACAACACGGTCGGAAAGGGGTTTGATCTTCATAATATATTCCTCCTAAATGTAATAAGTAAACACTTTTAGCACTCTTTTCCTCCGAGTGCTAATTCATTGTAGCACCTTTTGTCGCAAAGTCAAGAGGTTTTAAAAAATTGTTTACAAATATGGGAACAAAAAAAGCCTTCGGTTGCATAAACCCATGCAACTAAAGGCGAAAAATTTAAATTTCATATTCAAGAATTTTGTATTCGGCCAGTCCCGTGTCCTCATAGAACATATCTTTTTCGGCGACAAACCGAAATCCGCAGCCGGTGTAAAGCCTCTCGGCGGCAAATTCACCCGAACGAAACTTTTTATATTCTCACCGTGTCAGCTCCCGTAATTGACCGAAATTCCGTTGCGTTCGAACACCGAAACAAGATTTTGCATATCGCCCTCGGACAGCTCAAGATATTTGCAGGTCATGGTATTGAGCGAATAAAGCTGAATATAATTTGAGCCGTCATTGGCGGGATAGGCCTTTATCTGTTCGTCATATTTGGTGGTATAGGTTATGAGCGCCATACCGAAAATGTGGCTTTCGGGGATGGAATCAAGCTTTTTGCCCTTGACAAGGGTTATAAAATCGTTGAACTGCTGTCCGCTTTCGGAATCGAGCGTGACCTCGGTGTCGTCGCCGCCGATCTCGGTTCCCGGACCCGAAAGCTTGACCGACACAACGTTTTTAAGCAGAAAATTCGACGATTTGCTGCTTTCAGAGTATGTGTCGGTGGAGCAGGCCGTAAGCGACAGCACGACCGCAAGAACCGCAATTATACAGATAAATTTTTTCATGAATTTTTCTCCCTTTCCACTATTTCAAAAGCAAGCCTTTCAAGCTGAGAAATTTCGGTTATACCGAAAACCTTTTTTCTGATTTCGGCAGCGCCCTTTATACCCTTTATATACCACGCAGCCTGCTTTCTCATCTGCAGGCAGGCAATTTTGGGTTCCTTATATTCGCACATGAGCCTTGCCTGCCTGAGCATAAATCTCATCCTTTCGGCAACGGGGGGCTCGGGCAGCAGCCTTCCTTCGCTCAAGTATGCGTTGACGGCCGAAAAAATCCAAGGCGAACCCATGGCTCCCCTGCCGATCATTATCATGTCGCAGCCGGTATGCTCATACATCCGCGCGGCGTCCTTCGGAGTGAAAACATCGCCGTTTCCGACGACGGGAATCGACACCGCCTTTTTCACGGCGGCAATGGCGTCGAGATCAACGGGCGGAGCATATTGCTGCTCCCTTGTGCGTCCGTGAACGGTTATCATGGAAATTCCCGCCTGTTCAAGTCTTTTTGCAAGCTCGACGGCCACCATGCTTTCACCGTTCCAGCCTATTCTGATTTTGGCCGAAACGGGAACATCGGACGCCTCGATCACCGCCCTTGCAACCCGCTCGGCAAGGGGAAGATCCTTCAAAAGACCGCTCCCTCCGCCGTGATTAGCGACCTTCGGGGCGGGACAGCCCATATTTATATCTATAAAATCCGGCCGATATTCCATGGCCTTTCGCGCCGCAGCAGCCATAACAACGGGGTCGTTTCCGAAAAGCTGACTTGCCGTGGGGCGTTCCCTTTCGCCCACAAAAAGCAGCTCGGCCGACTTTTTATCGTTCATGGAAATGCCCTTGGCCGAGGCGAGCTCACCGACGCAGAAGCAGATTCAGCGTGATCCGGCTGACCGGGAATTTGAAGCCGCAGTTTTTGATCGCGGCGCGCACGCGCTCACGCGATTCCTTGACCGCTGCGTCCGGAAGCCCGACCACATCAAAAGCCGGCAGTCCGTTCGTGATGAAGCACTCCACCGAGACCTCATAGCCCTCGATCCCGAGCAGTCCCATGGAACGCACATGACTGAGCATAGCGGCGCCTCCTCTTCCGTTTTCCGATACCGCGCGCCTCGGCAGAGACGGCCTCGCCGCGCAGCGGTACCGCCTCGTTTTTCTTCTTCCAGTTCTATCATACCGCATTTCCGGCAAAAAACCAACAGGAAATTCTCAAGGCGGCTGCATTCCGAGTTTCCCTCAAATTTACAGTCGATATTTCCGGTTTTTCTGTGCTGCGTACAGGATTTCTCATTTACTTTGACAAAAAAGTGTGTTATGATTATGCGGTACAATTATGTAATTACTATTAGGAGGTAATTGAAATTGGCTCGTAAGTTCAAAACGATGGACGGCAACAATGCCGCGGCGCACGTATCCTATGCGTTTACCGAAGTCGCCGGCATCTACCCCATT